>CADBXQ010000031.1 GCA_902798675.1 Oscillospiraceae bacterium | reverse complement strand
GCACGCTCACAACGGGCTTGATTATTAAACCTTCCTCAAGCAAAAGTCCCTTTGAAAGCGTCCGTAACAAGTGGTAGATTTGCATCCTCAAGTCCGCTTACTTAGGGCGAAAACCTCAAGATCTGAAAAATTTCCAAAAAAACTTGCATTTTGTCAAAAAGTGAGATATGCTTGAACAGATGGGCGTTGGAAGGCCTTCGTTGAACATTTGGCATTGTTTTGGAAAAAATTTTTGCAAAAAGGGTTGACACAACGATGCAAATGTGATATAATGAAAATCAGGAGCTAGAGGTTGGCGCCTCCAGCGCTAGCTCTGCAGCTGGTAATGCTGCCGCGATTTATTGTTATACATTGTATAACGCACCTCCTTTGGCACTTTGTGTGTTTCGAAGGAGGTGCGTTTTTGGCTGTTTTGCACAGTTTTTTAGACGTGGTTGAGGATATTATAATATATTGGTTTTTTTAGCAACCAGTCGGATATTTTAAGCAGGAGCGATTGAGGGGACAAATATAATCTAAAAAATAATACAACTCGTGGTTTTTATGGTTTTACCTTCATTCAATCACAAACTCACAGTAAAATTTTCTTTTTTTAG
The DNA here is from genome assembly GCA_902798675.1 of Oscillospiraceae bacterium. Lineage (GTDB taxonomy): Bacteria > Bacillota > Clostridia > Oscillospirales > Ruminococcaceae > RUG12519. The sequence goes on along the minus strand of CADBXQ010000031.1, from coordinate 7,368 downwards.
CATATTCCTCTTGACATTTTGACGTTTTTGGTGTATAATTAATATGTTGGCTTGATTTTCGAGGTGTGGCTCAGTTTGGTAGAGCGCTGCGTTCGGGACGCAGAGGCCGCAGGTTCAACTCCTGTCACCTCGACCATTTTGTTATACGGATATGTTAAATTTAATTGGCGGCAAAAATGGCTTTTATGGCAAACAGTTTGAAAAAGCAACACTAATAGCAGCCTTTATAACTCTATTTTTCGCGCTTAAGGCCCCACGTCCATCAATGCGCGCCCTTGCCAGAAGTTTTTTTCGCAGATACACACACATTCTAAACCGCCACAGCTCTTGTTTTTATAAAAATGGCGTTCCCGAGGTGATTCGAACACCCGACCTACCGCTTAGGAGGCGGTCGCTCTATCCTGCTGAGCTACGGAAACAAAAATTAAATCAAGCAACATATTCATTATAGCAAATGTAAATTAAATTTGCAACTCAAAAATAAAAATTTTTTAAAAAAATTTGCAACCCGGATTTTTGCGAGCATTATTAGCGATATATTTATTACATAATCAAAATATACTTGACTTTATGGGCGGTTTATCAACATGAATAGATTATATATGTTTACAGATTTTGAAAATTTAAAACTACAGGATCTAAAGTCGCACGTTAGCTGCATGCCGCCTGAGCGAATCGAAAAATTCAACAAGCTGTCCATGCCTCAGGATAAATTGAACTGCGTTGTAGCGTATTTTTTGCTGTTTTTTGCTTTGAAAAAGTGCTGTTTATCTGCGCCTAAGCTGCCAATATCCTTTTCATATGGCAAAAATCAAAAGCCGCGTATAAAAGCCCTTCCAAACCTTCATTTTAACATCAGCCACACACACAAAGCTGTGATATGCGCGATATCCAGCAACGAAATCGGAGTTGACATCGAAAAAATACGGCCAATCAATCTCAAAATTTCCAGTAGAATATGCACAAAATCCGAGCAAAAATTGATTGAAAATTCGTGCAATAAGGAGAAAATGTTGCTTGAGATATGGACAAAAAAGGAAAGTTATGCTAAAATGTCTGGATCTAGTGTTTTTGGGAATCTTTTGCAGATTGACACTTCATCCCTGCCAAGGACTTTTTGCTTTGAACGCGATGGATTCATCATCAGCTTGAGTTTTTCTGGCGCCAAGATTGATTTTTTTGGGCCAACTCGGGTTTTGGCGCGCGAAATTTTGGATTTGCTATGAATGCAAATAAAGCTGCAGATCAAATGCATAATTCAGTCCACAGCTTTGATTTGTTGTCGTGTGTTTTTTAATCTTTGAAAGCGCTTTTAGGCTCTGTTTTACATCCCTTTTTATTTGCACATATCCTATATTTTTCGCTGCAGTCATCAACACAAACCGTGAAGCAATATATTCCGTGTTTATCGCTTATTGTTTGCTCTATGAAAACGACTTCCGGGCATCCGCATTTTTTAGTTATTTTAGACAGCGTGACAGTTGCTCCAGCAACGAAACATCCGCATTGGTCTTTAATTTGGCCCCAAATTTTAACTTTTTTGAACTGCTTAATCTTTATATCTGCTCTTACTTCTTTCTCGCAAGGGTTTATAGTAACCTCAACGCCTTTATCGCTTTTGCGTTGTTTAACATCACATTCTGCATTTAAATCATACAAATATTTGTCATATTCTTTGCAATCATTCATAATTTACGACATCTCCTAATTAAATTGTTGTTTTGTTAGTTTTTGAATTTTTATATTCCGGAAGTAAGATATTGCTATTTTTGATGGATATATGAAAGGTTTCAATTAATATCGCAGCCCCATTTGATCCACTCACCGCGCTCACCATATCCGAGCTCGATCGTGTCTATATAGAGAAATTTGAGTTTTAATCTCCCTATGTTTTTAGTTTATGACGATCGGTCGTTTTTTGTGAAAACATGTTACTTATTAAATTTTAATATCCAGCATATAATTTTTAATATAAATTATATGGATGTGATTGAATTTGGCAAAAAGATTTATCAACACTATTGTTAACAGCGTTTTTAGGTTCAAATTTGGAGCCAGCAAAAATTGCCGAATGAAGCTCCCGCCAGCCGATGAGGGTTTTGAACTGAAAGCCAAATCTTCTGGCTCTTGCGGTTTTTTTGTTCCATTTTCAACTGGAAAATCCGCGGCTCTTGGGGTTGATTCTTCCGGCCTTTCAACAGCTTGCTTGATCGGATTTGGAAACAGTTCCTGCGAACACACAAAGATCGTCAAAAATAAAGGCAATATGCAGCTTTTTGCCCTGAAAAATCACTTTGATTTCCCAATTCCAGCGAGTTGTCGATTGAAAAAAATCCTTGCCAATTTTTCTGCGTATGAAGTGAATATAAACAGCTCTATTGAATTATTCCCGTGTGTGTATATCGCAAAATCCAAAGGCGTTGGAAAACCGTTTGAATTGCTTGAATCAACCAAAACATTAAGCCTGGCTCCGCTTAAAAATTCCGCTTCATGTTTAAAGCTGCAAGAAGTTTTTGCAATTTCCAACAACCTAAAAATCGATTTTGATTTTTCCGATCGGGTCGCGATTTGTTTGACGCTTGAAGCAAAGGGAAAAATCACAGACAGATTGGAGATAGCCTTGTTTTGCAGCGGCAGTTTATTATTTGGCTAGATCCGGCAATTTTTTGGGTTTCACAGTTACTGTTTTACCCACGCAGGTTTTTGTCGCGGACGTTTAACTACCGCTTGTTGAGGGCATTTTAAAAAAGCCAGGTGAGCTTTCAAAATCAAAATATTACAGATAGTTGTGAGACGGCGGCTTTTTGTCAGCTTTTACATTGTTTTTGAAAGGCGCAGTCAGTGCAATCTGGAGGTTGTTTGAGAAATCTTAAATTATAAATCAGACTTTTTGAGCAAAAATTTTAAGGAGACAAACACATAACCCACCTCAGCCCCTCAAATTATTTCAGCAAATTCGCCAAAATATGTCTTGAATTTTGTTTTTAAATGTGATAGTATATCTAGAGTGCGTTTTTTATATATGATTACAAAAAGGAGAATAACATGTATGTTAACTAATAATCAAAACGTTTTAAACTGGGTTGACGAAATGGTTAATCTTTGCAAGCCAGATAAAGTTGTTTGGATTGATGGAAGCGAAACTCAGCTTAAATTGCTCAAAGAAGAAGCGATCAAAACAAAAGAAATGATTGAGCTTAGTCAAGAAAAGCTTCCGGGATGTTTGCTCCACAGGACCCAGCCTAATGACGTCGCTCGCGTTGAAGACAGAACATTTATCTGCTCCAAAAGCAAAGATGACGCCGGCCCAACCAACAATTGGTGTGACCCAAAAGAAATGTATGAAAAATTAACTCCGCTGTTTGATGGAGTTATGAAGGGCAGGACAATGTATATTATCCCTTATTCCATGGGGCCGATTGGTTCTCCAATGGCAAAAGTTGGCGTTGAAATAACCGACTCAATCTATGTCGTGTTAAACATGAACATCATGACTCGCATGGGAAAATCTGCGTTTGAAAATTTGGATGAAAATTCTAATGATTTTGTTCGCGGGCTGCATTCAAAAGCAAATGTCGACCCCGATAACCGCTATATTGTCCAGTTCCCCGAAGATAACACAATATGGTCGATCAATTCGGCCTATGGAGGAAATGTTTTGCTGGGGAAAAAATGTTTTGCGCTTCGAATTGCTTCATATCAAGGTAAAAATGAAGGCTGGATGGCGGAGCATATGCTCATTCTTGGAATTGAAAATCCAAAAGGCGAAGTCAAATATGTTGCAGCTGCTTTCCCTTCGGCTTGCGGGAAAACCAACCTTGCTATGCTGATTCCTCCGGAAATATACAAAGACCAGGGATATAAAGTTTGGACGGTTGGCGACGACATAGCATGGATTAAGCCAGGAGAAGACGGAAGGCTATATGCGATCAATCCTGAAAATGGCTTTTTTGGAGTTGCTCCCGGAACAAGCGCCAAATCTAATTTTAACGCATTGGAGTCAACCAAGAAAAACACTATATTCACAAATGTTGCGCACGATTTAGAAAACAACACGGTTTGGTGGGAAGGATTGAATGATAGCCCGCCAGAAAACGCAATGGACTGGACAGGAAAGCCTTGGAATGGCAAAAAATCCGAAGTCAAAGGCGCCCACCCCAACTCCAGGTTCACAGCTCCTGCTAAAAATTGCCCCTGCATCAGCCCCGAGTTTGATAATCCTCAAGGCGTTCCGCTTTCTGCAATAATATTTGGCGGCCGACGCGCTAAAACTGCCCCTTTAGTATATCAAGCATTTGACTGGGAGCATGGCGTTTTTGTTGGCGCAACCATGGCTTCGGAAACAACCGCAGCAGCAACAGGAGAGGTTGGAGTCGTCAGGCGAGATCCAATGGCAATGCTTCCGTTTTGTGGATATCACATGGGGGATTATTTCAAGCATTGGCTTGATATGGGCAAAAAAATTTCTGACAAAGCTCCAAAAATTTTCAATGTTAACTGGTTTAGGACGGATGAAAATGGAAAATTCATATGGCCTGGTTTTGGCGATAATATGCGGGTTCTTGCGTGGATTCTTGATCGTTGCGATGGCAAAGCTTGCGCGGTTAAAACTGAAATAGGATATGAACCTCGACCTGAGGACATCAACACACAAGGTTTGGATCTTGATTCGGATATTATCAAAGATTTGCTGTCTGTTGATCGGGACCTTTGGAAAAAAGAAGCAGACGAAATCGAAAAATTTTTTGCTCAGTTTGGAAATCGGCTTCCAGAAGAGATGAAATCCCAGCTTAAAAATTTGAAAGACAGATTGTCCTGAGATTTTAAAGCGGGCTCGCCGCATCTTGAGTTTTGGCTGATTTTGTGGCGAGTTTTTTCATTATTTTCAAAATTTGCGTTTTTTCTCTTGACGAATTCAAAAATTTATAATATAATGTTTGCAGTAGAATTTGGTGAGGTGATTTTAGCGATTAGTTAGAGGGTTATTCAATGCTTTGTTCGAACATAATCATTGGTTTTGAAATATATTCGAAAGGGGTTGTTATTTATTAATAGAGTCTATAATTTAAAACAAATTTGTTTGTTTTGCCTGAATTTGTTGCGACAGTGAAAGATGCCCAAGTAAAAGCTGAGAGCTCTTTTGAAAATTTCTAAAAACTGTCAGATTCGGTTTTTCAAGTCAAAAAATCAACTCATTTAAACAAAACAACTTTAGCAAACAAAAATTTTTCATATATTCAAAATTTAGATGACGTTGGATTCAGTTTAAATGCTGATTATATACATATATCACTTAATAGCACCAAATATGGAGCAAAATATAAAAAGCTGGCTCAAATTGGTAAAGTTTCCCTTTTTCTTCACTGGCGCGTTTTTGTTTCATTTTTCTCCTTCATTGATTGCGCAGGAGCCCACGAGTCAGCTGTGAGCTAACAGTTGTTGAGATTTGCAAGAATTCGACTGACAAATTTTTTGAAAAAACGCCAATTGTCGGTTTTGGAATTATTATGAATTGATAAGAAATTTTCAAAAGAAGCGAGGTGATAATTATGACCCAATGCTGAAAATCTATTGTTTTTTGTGAAATAATTCTCGCAGTCCAAATATAAACAGCAGTATGGAAAAAAGTTTAGATAAAAATTCAACTTTAAATAAAAATGTTGTTGAAATTCCGATCAAAACTCCAAAGATTCCGGAAATTATTGAAACCAGAAGTGGTTTTTTGTCGATAAGTTTGTTTTTGATGTGGAAAAATATAGAAATTATAGCTATTGGAATAAAAAACATTATATTCATTCCCTGAGCGTCTATTTGGTTTATTTCCAAAATCGTTGTTAAATATATGACTAATATAAATCCTCCTCCAAGCCCCATAGATGCTGTCATTCCGGATAGAAATCCAACTAAAATTTTAATAATCATTTGAAAAACAACCTTATACTCGATATTATAATAATTATGCCAAATATTCTTCGCAAAAGATCAGTTTTGATTTTTTTGAGCAGGTGGCTTCCAAAAATGACGCCAACTGCTCCTGCAGGGATATATCCTAAAGTGTTTTGAAAATCTATGTGTCCTCCAAAGTAATATCCAAAAAAGCTTAAAAAACTCAACCCTGCTATTATCGCAATAGACGTTGCGTGTGAATTTTTAGGATTTATTCCTGCTTTTTCAAGCATTGGAACAACAATTATTCCCCCTCCAGCGCCAAACATCCCGTTAAGAATCCCCGCAACCAGGCCAACCAGTCCGAATTTGAGATTGTTTTTCAAGTTTTGCCCCCTAAAAAATAAAAAAACACTGTATTTAATATTAACACAGAGCCAAATTTTATACAAAATATATAAAAAGATAGACCGCCTTGCCGTCGTGTGTACAATCTAAACCCGCAAACAACAAGCGGTGGGTAATGCTCTCCCGAATGTTTCGCGCTCCCTTCGTCTGATGAAAAAAACACCAGGAGGTCTGCAGTCCACAATCGGAGACCGAGCTCCCAATAGTAAAGTGTTGGATTTATATAAACCACACAAACTACTCAAAGCAGTCTTATCACATATATTATACAACTAATATTACGAATATTCAACTAGCAATATGCACAAATATTTCCATGAAAATGAGCCAAAATTCAGCAAAATCATGATTATTCCAACAATCCGTTTAGTTTTTCAAGAAATATGTTTCCGATTCTCTCATATTCTTCATCATCATCAATTGTTGCCCAAAGCTCCTCATTTCCCTCATAAACTGATTTTAAAACGATCAGCTCTCCATATTCACTTAAAACCTCCTCAGGCTCTTCATAATGAGGAATCACAGCATAATATGTCTGGTTGTCGATGTCCATAGAATCCAAAAGCTCAAACTGATGCTTTGTCCCTTCTTGGTCGGTTAGTGTGTATATAATTGGCTCATAATTATCATTCATGTCAAAATCTCCAAAATCAATTAAACTTTCGAGAATATTTTATAACAAAGCCCCTAATTTGTCAATACAAAAATATAAAAGTGTGGTTTAAAAATTTAAATTTGTATTTTGTAATATGCACATATACATATATATTTGCAACTGATTTCGAAAATATTTCAACAATTGAATTTAACTATTTTATTAATTTTTGAATAAAATATAGTGAGTCATATTTGATTAAATTATATGACTTTTGGAAAGAATAAAAATATCAATAAAAAATTGTGTTTCAAGCAAAGGAGTGTGCGTTTCATGACCGTGAAACGAGGAGAAATTTATTATGCGGATTTAAGTCCGGTTATAGGATCAGAGCAAGGCGGGATCAGGCCTGTTCTAATTGTTCAAAATGATATGGGAAATAAATATAGTCCCACTGTTATAGCAGCTGCGATAACAAG
>CADBXQ010000030.1 GCA_902798675.1 Oscillospiraceae bacterium | reverse complement strand
CGCTTTGCTTTCCATCATCGTCTTCGATTTCAACAACAACATCATTAACCCGATATTTTCCGTCAGGCTTAACAGTTTTGACAACTCCGCCTTTTAAAAGAGGAGATAGCATACACCTGTGCGTTATCATGGAGGTTTCAGGACAGGTTGCATAAACTTCTCCCGGTTCCAGGTGGTCGCCAACTTTAACCCCAATCGTCACGTCATATAAAGCGTTTTCATTGAGCGAGGGGATGTCGGAGCCAATTCCAATGAAGTTGCCGCTAATTTTTTCCATATCGCGCAAAGGACGTTCAATTCCGTCAAATATGTTGGATATGATTCCGGGGCCAAGAGTCGCAAAAAGAGGCGTTTTAGTTGAATATACGGGCTCCCCTGGCTTTAAACCCGTTGTGCTTTCATATACTTGGATTGTCGTTTCATCTGCGTTGATTGAAATGACCTCGCCAATAATTTTTTGCTTTCCAACATACACCATCTCCATCATGGAAAATTCTTTAGTTTTTCGGACTTTAATGACAGGTCCGTTTATGGAGAAAATCTCACTAGCCAAATTCTTTCACCTCATTTCAATCATTTTTTATTCTGAGCCCGTCCGTTTGTGAAAAACGCCTAACCTGGTCTTTAAGAATTGTTTCAAGCGTTTGGTCGATCATTATTCCACGATCTGAATCGATTAATTTAAACCCGCCCAATTTATTTTTATGGTCGGATGTTATTGCGGATAATTCTTTGATTTTTAAAAGTTCATCCCTGAATTTCAAATCCTCTTTTCGAAGCTGGATTTTTGCGCTTTGAATCGAAAATTTATCAATCGCATTTTTAATGCCACTCAACAGATATGGCATATATTTGGCCGAATCGACAAATTGTAATATTTGGGCTTCACATTCATGAACAATTTTTTCAACAAGCTCATTTCGAAAACAAAGGACTTGCTTTTTCAGCTCCAAGCTTTTTTGGGTGAATCTATGAGCATATTCAGATTTTAAGCTCTGAACACGATCTTGCATATATGTGAAAATAATCTCTAATTGTTGTTGTTTTGCATTTTCAAGTTCTCTTTGTTCATATTTTGAGATGTTGCGATTCATGCGAGCAATCTTCTCGTCGACATCTTTTAAAACAGATTCTTGGAAACGCAAAAGCTTTTGCTTATCATATGACATAGGCAGCACACTCTTCTCGTCTATATTTTTAAACCAATTGACTCGCGAACATATTCCGTTATCGTCTCGCTTATGTTGGAATCGCCATGACGGTCGGGAATTTCAACAACAAGCGGATATTTTGAGCGCAACTTTATAGTGTATATTTTTTCTGGACACAACTTCATGAGCTTATGCGAAATCAAAACAAGACCAATCTCAGCGTCTTTACAGGCCTTGTCAAGAGCCTGGCTGAATTCGTCAGAAGTGTGGACAACTGTTCCTTCAACGCCCGCCAAACGCATCCCAATCTGGGTGTCTATATTGTCGCTTATGCAGAAAAATTTCACACAAATCACTCCCTCAAAATCGTCTATTTTGCAAATAATATCAAGAAAGAAATAACAAGTCCATATATTGCTAAGCCTTCGCCCAAAACAACAAAGATCATGGCTTTAACGAAAGACTTGGGATTTTCACTACACGCGCCTATTGCAGCAGGAGCAGCCCCTCCAACGCCAAATCCCGCGCCTATTGAAGCAATTCCAGTTGAAAGCGCAGCGCCAATATATCGCAAACCATCGCTTGAAGCGTTTTCTCCAAAAAACATGCAAAAATGAAGCAAAAAGCGATTTCTAACCGAGCAACCACTCTCAGCCGCAGTCACAATCGGAACTAGCGGAGTCAACGTTAGACCTATAGCAAACAGTGGCACTACAAATAGTAAAATATTCATCACACAATCCTCCAAATAGTAATTTTTATATAATTTATAACAAAAACATTTTTGAAAACAACGTCACGCATCTTTTTCAAAGACAACCTTGGCCGGCTCAAAAGGCTTGCCATCTGAGTTATAAAACCTGCTGAATATCTCGTAATATATTAGCCTTAAAGCCTGTATGGAAACTATTAAGCCCTCCAAAACCATAACAAAAACGTTCCCAAGCAAAACAACTATTGGCATGCCAAACGCTCCAACCATATGGGAAAACTCCATGACAACCAACATCAAAGCCGCGTGACTCAGAGCCAACCCGCCAACGCGCAAAAACGAAAGCGTATTTGAAAAATAGCTCAAAACTATGTCGATCATGTCAAAAGTTGCAGTAACAGCGCTGAATTTTTCCAACTTTTCACTGTTATTTTTCTCTATCTTGGTTTTAATCGCATTTGACAGCGGAACACTGAAAAAAATTATAAATAGTGGAATTAAAATGGCAAAAACTATAAATATTGGGCTGAATATGTTTATTCCCGACGTCATTATTAATATAACAGCGCCAAAAACACTCGAATACGCCAAAAAACCCGCTATTCCGTTGCAGGAAAACAAAGCCTTTCCAAATTGTCGATTTTTTAAACTCAAAAAAACATTTATTGACATGGAACTTAATATTAACACTGTTCCGAATATAAATGAAACTATTAATATATTCATAGAGTTTTTAGCTTCGAGCAGGTTCATCGGAAAAACAGCACCCAGGCCAATAAGCTTCCAAAATCCCGCAAAAACTCCCTCAAATCCAAAACACGAGCCATATATCAAACCAAACAACACGCTAAACGCTCCGCATCTTGTTAAAATCAATCCAATCGAGTTTTTAGTGAATTTCCAGATTAAAAGCCCAGCACCAAACAAAACAGCGCCCTGGCCAAAGTCGCCAAACATCATGCCAAACATCAAGCAATATACCAAGCCCATATAGCTTGAGGGGTTCATGTCTTCATATCTTGGGAGCCCATACATTTTGACGTATGTTTCAAACGGCCTGAAAAGCCAGCAAGTTCGCAGTTTAACGGGAGGCGCGTGGTCTTTAATTTCCCCAACAGCCAAAGTTTCAACAACAACTTCCGCCATATTATCAAACATTTTAACAAATTTTTCGGAGTCTTTTTTCAAAACAAAACCGTTCATGTGGAACTTTTTTCGCCCAATAGTCGCAAACTTTCTATATGAAAATGTGTCATGTAAAATTTTCGCTTTAGAATATACACCGAGTATAGTATGCATATTTTGAGCCTTGAAAGCGTCTAAGCCGGCCTTGGTCTGCTCCAAATTGGCTTTTTCCTCGGAAATTTGAGATTTTATGTTGGAAATCGCGAGCTGCGGCGTTCCGTGAACATAGTCCGGTATGCAATACTCTTCGAAATATAGCGATTTAAAACACTTTCGAGTTTCATCAGCACATTTACTCGGAGTAATATATATTCCCCAACAAAAATCCTTCTCCTGGTCCAAAGGAACGAAGAAAAAGAGCTGATCTTTAAAATAATCTAGCTTCAAACGGCTGTCGACAGGCATTCGGCCAAAGCAAGCGTCGATATGTTCTGACGCAAAAACATCGTCAATTTTAACGCTTAGTTTAGACATGTGTTCTATTTCAATCAAAGATTTATCCATCAAGTCAAGCATAACATTTATTTTGGAAATTTTATCAACATAGCCTTTAACTTTTGAAAAAACATTATCAACAAACGCGTTCGTTCGATCGTCCATTTGAACTTCAGAACATTCTTCAAATTTGGGATCAATGCCTAGCATAGACAGGGTTTTGTTTATCTTGCTCAAAATTCCGACATATGGATTAGATTCATTCACGCTTTCAAACCCGCTCGCTCTGGATCTTTTTTCAACCTTTTCGGGATGGAACATTTCACATTCAGTTATTTTCAGCAAAACATCATTCAATTTTGAACTTTTTCCGATTATATTGACAAAAGTCATGACATCTATTGCCACTTTTCAACACCTCCCTTCACCAAACTAGCAGTTTTTTTATTTCATTAGATGTGATTTTATATCGCACGCCTTCAATAATATAAATTAAATTGGAAATTTCCAACTGAGACAAAATATAAAACGCATAAAAAACGGTTGATAAATTTGAAGACATATGCAAATAATGTCGACAAATCCGGTATCGAACAATTGATGTATATCTCTCAATATAGAAATTATCTTCCTCAGAAGCTTTCAAAGCGCCGTCATCAATTAAAAACATTTCCTTTAAAATTTTGTTCATTTGATCAAAATCTGACGAAGATAATATTTTTTCAATTTTATCCGGGGTCAGCTTTTTAGAAAACGGAAAAAGTCTCTCTTTGATTTGCTCCGAATCTAGTTTAAACAAGACTTTCTGCCTATATATACTGCATATATTTAAATTGTCAATTCGCGTTCCAACAAGCCGTCGTAGTTCTGGTTTTTCAGATCTTTTTGATTTATTTTCTATCATGTCAAACATTCTTTTGAAAAAATTTTCATATAGAGAATTTTCACACTCAACATAATCAATTTCAGAATCATCCTTTGGCAACTCCTGTTTCGATAAAACGCTGTGGTATGGGGTTTTTAAGAGAAAGTTCAACAGGCCTTCAAAAGACCGAACTTTTGCAAGTTTTATTAAATCAATTTTACATTTTGAAAGCAAAAAACCAGGAAGGGAAACTATATATTCATCCGATTTCCCAGCTTTGAGCAACAAAATCATCCTCAAAACTTCCAGCATTTCAAATTCTTCAATCATCATATTAAACATGTCATTTCCGCTGCCGCTCATATAGCGATATATTTTAGAATAATTCTCAAAAGATTGTTTTTTAATGAAATTTTCAAGCTGCCCTCGATGTATTAAAATTTCATTTGCATTTTCTAAAACATTCGAATATGACGTGTTGTTTTTGAGGTATGAAGCAATGTCAGGAACACTTTTACACGCGATAAGATCCTCATATTGCGCAGGGGTCAGCATTTTCCCATACATAGCGTGAATCTTAGCAACAACAACATTGTCTGAAAAAATAGACATTTTAAACATCAATCCTTTTTTTGAGATTATGCGGAATAAAAACTAGTCGGATAATGCATTTGAGACTATGTCATGAATCCAATTTTTATGATTTTCATCATATGTTTTTTTTAAACTTTCCAAGGTTTGCCGTTGCTTTTTTTCCAAAATCAAAACTTTTTCTTTAAAAGCCTCAATTTCACACTTTTCAAATTTTGACAAATTCAAATCAGCTTCTTCGCGGATGTTTTTGATGATTTCTTGCTTTTTTTGAGGAAGACTTTTAAGAATCTTTCTGTTTTTATTTTTAGCATCCACTATTTTTTTTTGAGCAATCTCATCAATTTTCAAAATTTCAGTCATTAATTGATCCATAAATATGCCCACTCCTCACGATAATGCTATAAAAAATAATCTGCGAATAATTATATCACAATAAATACTTTTTGGCAATAGCCCATCCTGAAAAAATATTATAGTAAAATGTGGCTTTGAAATTGATGTGTTTTAAATTCAAAAAACAAAGATAGCAAATAAAAGCAGAGAGTTCACTTAAACACTTTCCTCAATTCATCTAATCCGTTATTCAGCAGTTTTCGAACATTTTGGCCGCCCGCAACCATATTCAGCATTTCTTCTGAGAGAGTAAATGATCCAAAGTCACGTTCAATTTTATATGCTTCAGGGGATTTCAAAAATTCTTTCATTTCCTCTTGAAAAGTTTCGGGATCTTCCCTATATCCTTGTTGGCAAAAAAATTCATACATATCCTCTTGACACATGTTATTTTGATTGTCTAAATAGAAAAATTCTTCTCTTTTTTCCTTGTCAGTCATTATTTTGTAAAAAATGTCTTTTAGCATAAAAACAACCTCCCAAAATCAAAAAGATTATATATCTTCATACTACACCAATATTTTCAACAAAACAAGATGTTTTGATCATTTTTGTGAAATCATACAAAAAATTTTTATTTGTGACTTTTGTGTTGATTATATATTTTTTTTGTGTTAAACTTAAATTTAAAGAGTACTAATGGGAATTTTAGGTGAATTTAAACAGCAAAATTTAAAATGTCATTTTGAAAATTATTTTAAGTTTTTTGCCATATTGCTGGCGATTTGGCTATTTTATACTAATTTTTTTGTTATTCTTTTGGCTTTTTAGTAATTTATTATTGTTTGTTATATTTTAGATTTATTATAAAATATGAAAGTGTGTGTGAAAAAATATGCAAGAGCAGATACTAAAAATCAAAAATAGCGCGGCGCAAGAGATTTCTCTTTGCAAAGATTTGGAGCAGATAATCTCGCTTAGGGTTAAATATCTTGGGAAAAAGGGCGAGCTTTCTTTGCTGCTAAAGCAAATGGGAAAGCTTTCTCCTGGCGACAGAAAGCGTGTTGGCCAGCTTGCAAATTCAGTTCGAAATGAGCTTGAAAATGCCCTGGAAGAAAAAATGAAAAACATAAAATTGACCCAGCAACAAAATAAAATGCGGTCTGAGCGAGTTGACGTGACGCTCCCTGGAAAAAAATTTCAAATTGGCAGGATCCATCCCCTCTCTAAGGTTATGGGCGAAATCAACAATATATTTATTGGTATGGGGTTTTCGATTGTTGAAGGCCCAGAAATTGAAACAGACCACTATAATTTTGAGGCTTTAAATATTCCCAAAAATCATCCCGCCAGAGACACACAGGACACCTTTTACATTGATGATGAGCTGCTTTTGAGGACCCAGACCTCCCCTGTCCAAATTCGAGTCATGGAAAAGCAATCGCCGCCAATCAGGATAATTTCTCCAGGCAGGGTGTTTAGATCTGACTCGGTTGATTCAACCCATTCTCCCGTTTTCCATCAAATCGAGGGTTTGGTTGTTGACAAAAACATAACAATGGCCGATTTGAAGGGGACTTTGAAGTTGTTTGTTGATAAACTATATGGCAAAGATTCAAGCGTTAAATTTCGTCCGCACCACTTTCCATTTACAGAACCTTCAGCAGAGATGGACGTGATGTGTTTTTCGTGTCAAGGTGATGGATGCAGTTTGTGTAAACAGGAAGGTTGGATTGAAATATTGGGGTGTGGGATGGTTCATCCGAAGGTTTTGAAAAATTGCGGGATAGATCCTGAAGTTTATTCTGGTTTTGCTTTTGGGATGGGCCTTGAGCGAATTGTTATGCGCATGTATAATATTGACGATTTGCGATTGTTTTTTGAAAATGATGTTCGCTTTTTGTCGCAGTTTTAATATTGGCTTTATTTTAATATTTTTGAGGTGATCTAGAAATATGATTTTATCTTTGAAATGGTTGAGAGATTATGTGAATATAGACAATTTGACGGTTAAACAGCTGGCGGACGGATTGACGATGAGCGGATCTAAAGTTGAAAATTGGCGGCGAGAAAATGACGGAATCAATAAAGTTGTTGTTGGAAAGATTTTATCAGTTAAGCCCCATCCAAATGCTGATAAATTGTTTGTTTGCTTGATTGACGTTGGAGCTTGCGAGCCTTTGCAGGTTGTGACTGGAGCGAAAAACGTCAAGGAAAATGCGCTTGTTGCTGTGTGTTTGGACGGAGCAACTCTTCCGGACGGAACAAAAATAAAGTCTGGGAATTTGAGAGGTGTTTTGTCGCAGGGGATGCTGTGTTCTCTTTCTGAGCTCGATCTTTCCAGGGCTGATTTTCCATATGCAGCTGAAAATGGAATATTTTTGATTGAAGAAAGCTGTGAGGTTGGTCAGGATATATCCGAAGCCATTGGCTTTGATGACACACAAATTGAATTTGAAATAACTTCAAACCGGCCAGACTGCCTTTGTGTTGCTGGGCTTGCGAGAGAAACATCAGCAACTTTTGGCCTGCCGCTTAGTCTTCAAAGCCCGGTTGTTAAAGGCTCAAATGGCAAAATTTCCGACTGTTTTGAGGCTCGAGTTGAAACAAATCTTTGCAGCAGGTATATGGCCAGGATGGTTAAAAATGTTGAAATTAAGCCTTCTCCAAGGTGGATTCGGGAGCGCCTCAGAGCAAGCAACATCCGCCCGATAAACAACATTGTTGACATAACCAATTTTGTTATGCTGGAATATGGCCACCCTATGCACGTTTTTGATGCTGATCAAATTAAAGGAAAAAGGATTGTTGTTCGAAACGCAAATTCTGGGGAATCAATCCAAACTCTTGATAAAGCGCAGCATGATTTAAAAAGCGACATTTTGGTTGTTTGCGATGAAGAAAATCCGATGGCTGTTGCGGGGGTTATTGGCGGACAGGATAGCGGAGTCAAAAATTCAACCAAAACAATTATTTTCGAATGTGCCTGTTTTGATGGGGCAAGTGTTCGAAAAGCGGCTAAATTTTTGAACACCAGAACGGATTCTTCCGCGCGCTTTGAAAAGGGGCTAAACCCGATATGCTGCGAAAATTCAATAAACCGCGCGTGTGAATTAGTAGAACTGTTGGGAGTTGGCGAGGTTGTTGGAGGAACAATAGACGTCAAAAATTTTCAACCCAAGCCAAAAATAATCGAGCTAAACAGCGACTGGATTAACAAATTTATTGGGATAGATTTGTCCCAAGAGGATATGATTAAAATTTTAAATTCTCTTGGATTTAAAGTTGACGGGGAAAAAATTGAAGTTCCGCCGTTTCGGATTGATATTGAGGATAAAGCCGATATAGCCGAGGAAATTGCCAGGATATATGGATATAATAAAATTTCAACATCAATCATCAAAGGGCAAGCAATGGGCGGGTTAAATAAGCGTCAAAAATTTGAGAAGCGTGTGAACAATATTTTGATATCTCTTGGTTGCAGCGAAATATTCACATATTCATTTATTAGTCCGAAAGAATATGACAGGATTCAGCTTAGCGGGGATAGTGACGTGAGAAAATCCATTAAAATCAAAAATCCTCTAGGCGAGGACACAAGCATCATGCGCAAGACCACCCTGCCGTCTATGCTAAATGTTTTGGCGCATAACTATAAAAATCGAAATGCATTGGCCTGGCTATATGAAATAGGCAAAATTTATTCCCAATATCCGGATAATGGCCTGCCGGAGGAGACAAAAAAAATCACGATTGGCTGTTATGGAAACTGTGATTTTCAGACGATAAAAGGCATTATTGAAACCTTGCTGGATTGTTTGCATGTTGGCCAAGTTGAATTTATTGCGGCAGACGGAATGCCGTTTCATGATTATCGCTGCGCTGAAGTTGTTAAAAATGGAAAAATTTTGGGCAAAGTTGGCGAGGTTCACCCCACGATCTGTGAAAATTATAAAATAGGCGCGAGGGTTTATGTTGTTGAGCTTGACTTTGACTTGATATATGATCAGGTGGATGAGAATTTAACATATGAGTCTTTGCCCAAATTTCCAGCATCAACGCGGGATTTGTCGCTGGTTTGTGATGAAGATATGACGTCTGCGGAAATTGAAAAAGTGATTAAGAAAAATGTTGGGCTGATGCTTGAAAATATTGATGTGTTTGATGTATATCGAGGAAAACAAATTGACAGCGGCAAAAAGAGCATATCATATAAAATAACTATGCGTAATAAAAACAGAACTTTGACAGATCAAGAGGTTGATGGGGTGATAAACAAAACCCTGAAAAATTTAGCGAAAATCGGTGTTTGTTTGAGATCTTGATAGTTTTGTCATGAAAAAATGAAATAAATTGCAAGCATAGGCAACGTTGATGGAAGCGGCCGGTGCTTGCAAATTTTTATATATGAAAATTACTAATAATATGAGACAAAAAAATTAGGGTTGAAGCAAAAACAACAACCCTAATAAAACTTTTTAGGAATTTGCTCGCAGCGACGCCCACTTATCTTTG
>CADBXQ010000029.1 GCA_902798675.1 Oscillospiraceae bacterium | reverse complement strand
GTAAAAAACAAAAATCAGCGAATTTTAAATTATTCGCCAGAACAAGGACTCAAAGCAAAACATCAATCCAAATCAAAAACTTGGTGACCCGTGCGAGAATTGAACTCGCGTTACCGCCGTGAAAGGGCGGTGTCTTAACCACTTGACCAACGGGCCATTTGGTAGCGATAACTGGATTCGAACCAGTGACACTGCGGGTATGAACCGCATGCTCTAGCCACCTGAGCTATATCGCCAATTATTAAATTCAAGCAACATCCAAGCGATATAGTTAAGTATACACCATAGTTTTAGTTTTGTCAAGTGTTTTTTTAATTATTTTTCAAAATTTTTATGTGGGGTTGTGATTGGTATAGCAAATGGGTTTTTCTTTTTTGTTTATTGTAATATATCATTGATAAACCGACACATTTATCGCATAATATCTTTTTAACTATTGACTGTATATTCCAGGTATAGTATAATATATTTTAGGGGGTGTTTTGCTTTAAATTTTACATAAATTCAGATATTAATTTAGAAAGAAGGGACTTTTTATGGACAGCACTTTGGAAAAATTTGTTGAAAAAATTAAAAAGAACGAAAAATTTAGAAACGAATTTAAAAAATGCAAAGATTTGAAGGAAAGCTATAACAAATTTATGAAAGGAAAATGCGACTACGATGAATATGAACATTTCTTCAATAGTTTGATGCAAAAAGCAACCCCAATCTCGGATCAAGATTTGTCTTGGGTCGCGGGCGGTGTGGGTTTAAAACAGATCCTGGCGCCAATAGCCATAGTTACTATGTTGACTGGATTTGGAGCAATTTCTGCGCATGCAGCAAATCCAAACGAAAATTCTATACAGACTTCTAGCGCAACAACCATAGCGAGTTCAACAAACACAGCAAGTTCTGCTGGCGAAGCCAATTCAACAAACACAGCAAGTTCTGCTGGCGACGCCAATTCAACAGACTCAGCAAGTTCTGCTGGCGAAGCCAATTCAACAGACTCAGCAAGTTCTGCTAGCAAAGCCAATTCAACAAACACAGCAAGTTCTGCTGGCGACGCCAATTCAACAGACTCAGCAAGTTCTGCTGGCGAAGCGAGTTCAACAGACTCAGCAAGTTCTGCTGGCGACGCCAATTCAACAGACTCAGCAAGTTCTGATAGCAAAGCCAATTCAACAGACTCAGCAAATTCTGCTGGCAAAGCCAATTCAACAAACACAGCAAGTTCTACTGGCGACGCCAATTCAACAAACACAGCAAGTTCTGATGCTTCATTCCAACAGCTTGGCGACTGTGTAAGACAGCCTTCGGGTTCGGAGACAATCGTTGTGGGAAGCTTTGAAATAGTCGATAACCCTGATTTAATGACAAAATGCGTTGTGGATGATGATATGCTTAGCAAAATCAAAAATAGCGATAATGTGATTAATATTTTATGCGGCATTAAATACATAAAATTAAAAGGTGATGCTAAACTAGCATTTATTGATGGTTGTCCGAATCAGGTTGAATATATAGATGCAAAAGATTCATCACGATATATAGTTGAATATGCGGGTGAACTTATTAAACTCTACAATAAGCTACCCGGCGGAAAAAGAGGAAAACTAGAAAACATCATCAAGCCATACAAAAATTCAGATGGCTATATTTTCTATTTTAATACCGAAAACAAAACGATAGATATCACGCTTGAAGCTGATAATGTTAAACTTCCTGAATATATATCAAACTTAGGCAACGTGAATATAAAAGTCGGAAAAGACGTTAAATCTTTAACTCTCAATAAAAATGATCGGCTCGACTTAAGCGGCGCCACAAGCCTTGAAAACGTAGATACAACCAATTCCAACATATATGAAAAAGATAAAGATAATGTTGCACTATATGAAACAACAGAGGATGGGCAAAAAAAGCTTGTTAAAGTTTTGTTGAAAAAGAAAGATATAGGCATGCTCACGGTTGAATATAGTGCCGATGATGATCAGTTTATAGTGTATAGTCAGTCTGAAAGCCCGCAGGATATTAAACTCCCTGAGTCTTTGACAAGAACTAATAAGTTAATAAAAGTTGGCAAAGGCATAAAATCTTTAACTTTTGATTCGCAGACAAATTTCGATTTTAGCCAGGCGAAGGATCTTGAGAAAGTTGAAAACAAATCTAAATCGGGATCATATGTCACAGAAAATAATATAATTTATGAGATAGTTAGTAAAGACGGAAAAGAAAGCAAAACGCCTGTTAAATTGCTAAAATCCAAGTCAAATTCTCGATATGGACTTGATTTTTCGATTGAAGGAAACAATGATCCGAACAATCCTTCAAAATTCATATCCATATCAAAAAATGAAACTGATTTATCCAACCTAGAAAACGTTAAAATTCCAGATCAGCTTATAGATCTAAACAGGCAATACTTAAACAACGCTCCGTTTAAAATTCAGCCCGGCATACAGTCTTTGGTTTTAAAGGGGGACGAAAAACTTGATTTAAGCATGGCAGACAACCTGATATATGTTGACACGACAAAGTCCAGTGTGTACTACTTGGATGAGGATGGAGTTGGGCTATATGAACAATCAACTGATGGAACGCCTGATAAATTGGTCAAAGTTTTGCGAAAAAGCGGGGTTATTGGAAAAATTCATTTTACATTTGGCGACTTTTGGGGTGGACGGCCAGGTAGCTGTCGTTTGAAAAGCGAAACAGAAAAAGTTTCGTTAGAAAATGTTGAAATTCCTTCCAGTTTGAGCAAGGTTTGTGATAATTATTATATAGAATCAGGAATTGAATCAATGGTTCTGAAAGCAAATGAGAAAATTTTGAATTTTGATACTGCCAGTTTAAAGGATGTGAATGTTGAAAAATCCAATATATATATAAAGGATCAGGACGGAATTGCTCTATATGAAAGATCAACTACTGGTGGGAGCGATGTCTTTGTTAAACAATTAAAAACAAGCATAAATGATGGCAAAATTCTAATTGCACCAAATAATTTGTCCTCCGGCTGGTTTAATTTATGGGGGAGCGATAAAAACAACCTTTTGGAAAATGTTCAAATACCGGATTATGTGCGGAAAATGTCTTCAAACTTTTGCATAGGTCCTAGAATTAAATCCATGGTTTTGGGAGAAAATGACGTTGTTGATATAACGAATGCGAATGACCTTGAATTCATAGACACTAGCAAATCAAAAATATATGAAACAAGAAAATTAAATGGATTTCTTTATTTATATAACAAATTAAGCGGGACATACGTTGGCTTTTGTCGAAAAGTAAAAAATGTTGGGCAAGTGAAGTGCCGACAGGAACCTAACAAAAGAGTGTGGCTTGAAGGGACCGACTCCAAATCCCCTGTCAAAAATCTAGATCTTAATATTAATAATTTATATGACGCCGATCTTCTCAATAATTTTCCAAGGTGGCCCAACAGTCGATTTGTTATTGGACCGGGAATTGAATCGATAATTTTGCATGGAGATGATGAAGTTGATTTATCCGGAGCATCTGATCTAAAATATGTTGATGTAGCCGACTCAAAAAAATATACTCTGGATGCGAATAAAATCGCTGTTTTCAAAAAAACAACAGATGGCAGCGGAAAAACTGTTGAAAATATGGTTAAAGTTTTAAAAACAAGAGGAAAAATCAGCACAGTTAATGGCGATGTTAATTTTGAAATTAATCCTTTAATGAACAGTATTCCTTTAATGAAAATTAATCTTTTAATGAAAATTAATCCTTTAGATCATTCTGTGACACTGTCAAATGATGATAAAAACAATCCTTTGGAAAACTTTAAAATACCGGATGAGTTGAAAAAAATCGGTAATGCCAATACTATGTATAATATAGGCCCAGGAATTAAATCTATAATTTTAAGCGGAAATGAATGGGTTAATTTGAATATGGCTTCAGATTTGGAGCATATAGATGCTTCTTCGTCAGATAATTATATTACAGATTCAAATGGCGTTGCAGTTTATTTTGCTTCCTATTCTACTGGAAGCAAAACTAAAGGAAACATGTTTGACACAATAAAAAAATTAAATGGCGTCAATATCTCTTATGATTCTTTAAATCAAATCATAAACATTCAAAATTTAAACTCAGATGTTCCTTTAGAGAATTTTAAAATACCTGACGAATTGAAAAAGGTTTGCAACCAGTTTGGAATAGGACCCGGGATTAAATCTATAGCCGATCTTTGCGATGAAGATATAAACATTGACTTGGCTTTGGATTTGGAAAAAATAAGCTTAAAAAATACTGTCAATAATAAATATGAAATAAGAAATGGATGGCTTTTCAACAGAAAAAGTAATACGTTTTTGGGAAAAATAGACAAAACTAAGATATATGATTTTTGTTTTGACAGGATAGGGGAATTTTCTCAAAATATTGAAAATTTTAAAGAGCTGCCAAAAACAGAAAATTTAAACCCGCAAATGAAATATCAAGTAAAATATCCCGATGGCTCAGTCAAAAACCAAACACTGGATGAGCAAGAAACATATAAAGAGATAGAGGGGATTGTCCAAAATTTAAAAGATAAAGTTGATCAACGAACCCCTTCAAAAGACATTCCAATTGAAGACGTCAAAAAAGAATTTTCCAAATATGAAGGCGAAGGAATCAATCGAGTCAGAACAAAAAGAGGAATATATAGTCGACATTTTCAAATGAATAAAAGTTGGAGGATTGCAAAAGCCATATATCGCTGGGTTGCAAAAAATATTAAATATGATGATGATAGCACAGTTTCAAATTGTCGCAAACCTCAAGACCCATTTTTCGTTTTCAAAAGTAAAACCGGGGTTTGCGCTGGAAAGGCTCAGCTGACAGCTTTAATGATGAGAATGGCGGGAATTCCAAGCACGGTTATTGGAACGCTTAAAGAACCCAATCAGATATCTACTCACGCATACACCGCGATATATTTGGAAAAGAATGAGGGCGGATCTTATGATGATCAAAACAA
Source organism: Oscillospiraceae bacterium (assembly GCA_902798675.1). Lineage (GTDB taxonomy): Bacteria > Bacillota > Clostridia > Oscillospirales > Ruminococcaceae > RUG12519. Next base: position 3,065 of record CADBXQ010000029.1, on the reverse strand, counting down.
CCTGGTTGACAATACAAAAGAAGCTGGATGGGCGCTGATTGACGCGACCTGGGGGGCTCCCGATTCTTCGAAGGATCCGACAAATTCAGGAAACAACAAAAGCTCAAATCAACCATTAGCTGCAAATGCAAACGTTGCTTTAAGCAGCGCTGATGCGCAAAAAATCAAAAACTTCTTTTCGGGATTTTACCAAGATAAATCACTTGAAAAAACAAACAAAGATTTGCTCCAAAATTATAAACATCACATTTTCTTTACTCTGACAGAACTTTCTGAAAACCCCTCAAGCCAACTATATGGCCTGTTTAACAACTTTGGTGATTCAAAAATCGGAATTAAATTTTGTTTAAATAATGACACTCGTTCCCCGCAGATATTTATAACGGGGGATCGAAATGGAGCAAAGAAAGACTTTAAAATTCCAAATTCATTGTTAAAATATGGATATTCCATCAAAATCGGCGGCGGAATCGAAAGGATTAGCTTGAGCGATGAAGAGGTTGAAAAAGTTGACTTTGATTCAGAATGCAACATAAAACAAATGATTTTATCCACACAAAACAGCAAATATATCACAAATGATTTTGGAATTTATGAAAAAGCTGCTGGTGGAACAAAAGGAAAGCTTATCAAAGTTTTTAATCAAAACGTAATAACCGATTCCAGCGGAATTAAATATCAAATACACGATAAATTTATTTCTCTAGAAGGAAATGATGGAAAAGACGGGGGCAAAAAAATAACCCATTTGGATATTTCAAAACTGCCACAGGATTTAAAAGATTTCAATCGTCCATTTCTCATAAAAAACGGTTTTGAAAAAATAGATGTTCCATCCGGCTTTAATCTAGATAATTTATCATTTGACTCAAAATATTCCGATCAAACAATAAATATAGGGGATAAATTCACATTTCGCGGTGTGGATTACGATAAATCGGCCAAAAAGCCAACCATCAAAGAATTAATCTCGCTCAAACCGGGTCTGATATATCGGCTAGGCTCCCAAGGGATCATCCTGACAAGCAATGACAAAAATCAAAAATCTTTGAACATAGAAAAAGATATACCACAATTTCTAAAAGATTTCAAAATGAAGTTTTCTATATCAAGCGGAATCGACTCTTTAATTTGCCCTGAAGACCAAATAGGCAACCTTCAATTTCAGAATGACTCCAGTGTTAAAAATATTGACATCATATCAACAAAAGTCGCTGGCGCCTTAAGTTCTGACTTGAATTCATATGTCAAAGACGGCGTCGCGCTATATAAAAATGATGAACAAGTATTTATATATAACAAAGGGATAAACAGTGCTGAAAGCGGAGTTAAATATCAAATTACTCCTGATTGTATAAAATTAAGTGGCAGCGAAGCTAAAAAAGATCTGGATATATCAAAAGATATACCAAATAACTTGAAAAAACTCAATTTGCCTCTTATGATCGGCGAAGGCTTTAACCAGGTGACTTTGGATGACAGCGCAAAAATTTTGTTTGAAAGCAACTGCAAATTAAAAAAGGATCAATTAAAATTAGCAGGTGGAAGTAAAAAATATGTCATTAGAGAAGACGGGCTTTATGTTAAAAATGATAATGACGACAAAAATTTTGATTGTCAGTTGCTCAGCTTTGGTTGCGACTATTGCGCTCTTTCAAATGGAATCAAATATCAAATTAAGGATGGAAATTTTAAAATTTGGCGTGATGAAGAAAATAAAAAACCACTGGATATAGACCAAGATATTCCGCTATATTTAAGAGACACTAAAATTGCTTTTATGATTTCAAAGGGATTTGACTCTTTTAAAAATCCTGGTTCAAATGCTTTTTATTTTCTCGAAGATTCACATGTTAAAAATTTCGATTTAGGCAAAAACAGTTTTTACACAAAAGATGACGTTGCAATATATAAATACGGGGAACTTTGTTGCGTATATAATCGAGGAGTTAATCAGACAACAAGCGGGCTTAAATATCAAATTACGCCTGATTGTATAAAGCTAAGTGGCAGCGAAGCTAAAAAAGATCTGGATATATCAAAAGATATACCGGATAGCTTGAAAAAACTCAATTTGTCATTTGAAATTGGGACCGGATTTGAAAAAATGACCTTAAACGACAGCGATAATGTTAAATTCAGCGATGATTGCGGATTAAACAGCACAAATTTGACATTGAGTGATAGTAGCAAAAAATTTGTTATTGCAAAGGATGGCATACGCGAAAAAGACGCGGTGGGAAATCCTGGAAAGATGATGCTTAAATTTAAGACTGATTTAAAATAAAATTTAAAAGGACATGTTAATTTTGAGGCATGTCCTTTTTATCAAGCAGCACAAAATGAATTTTTAAAATTTTTGTTAAAATAATGAGAATAAACCCTTTACATATTAAAAATTTGTGTTATAATGCTATTGTTGTTTTCGTTTAATAAGTTGTTTATGGAGGATATGTTAATGAATGTGGTTGCGCCATTTTGGGGTTTGTGCTATGCCGGTAAATCAACAAAATCTAATAATTTATCTAGACTTGTTTGTCCGCCATATGATGTGATTTCAGCCGAGCAAAAAGAAAAATTAAAATCAAAGCATGAATTTAATGCTGTGAATCTAGAGTTTCCAAGTTCATATGATGACGCAAAGCAAAAGCTTGAGGAATGGATTGAAAGAGAAGTTTTAACATTTTCAAACTCGCCTTCGCTCTATGTATATGAGATTTCATATAAAATTAATGACCAGACATATCGAATGCATGGCGTTATTGGCGGGCTCAAGCTCCCTGGGCCAAAAGAGCATTACATTTTAAATTCCAAAAGCACTTTCCAAGCCAACCCAACAGCAAGCATCAAGCTTCTTGAGGCGACAAAATGCCAGTTTAGCCCTGTTTGTGTTTTATATGAAGACAACGAAAGAAAAATTTTTGACCTGATCTCTGAAATAACATCATCAACCTATTTAGCCAAAGCTAAACAGAAGGGTCGGGCTCATAAAATTTGGGAGGTGAGTGATGAATCAAAAATAAGTGAAATTGTTGAGCTATTTAGCAAAAAGACTTTTTATATTT
>CADBXQ010000028.1 GCA_902798675.1 Oscillospiraceae bacterium | reverse complement strand
ATAAAATAGTTGAATTAATTAAACAAAATAAGATTAAAGAAATTTCGGACATTAGAGATGAAACCGACTTAAACGGCCTGAAATTGACGATAGACCTAAAAAGAGGCGCCAACCCAAACAAATTGATGCTAAAATTGTTTAAATATACGCCGCTTGAAGATTCATATTCGTGTAATTTTAATATTTTAGTTGACGGTTCTCCCAGGGTCATGGGAGTCGAAAATATAATAAAACAGTGGCAAAAATTCAGACACAACTGCGTTAGGCGCCGGACAGAATTTGAGCTAGACAAAAAAGAAAGAAAGCTGCATCTAATTAAAGGATTAAACAGGATTTTATTGGATTTAGACAAAGCAATCAAAATTATTCGACAAACTGAAGAAGAAAGCGATGTCGTTTCAAACCTCATGATTGGCTTTGGCCTTGACCAGACTCAGGCTGAATATGTTGCTGAAATTAAACTGCGCCACCTCAATCGTCAATATATATTAAAAAGAGTCGAAGAAAAAGACAGGCTTTGTGATGAAATTAAATTATTAGAAAATATTTTAAAAGATTCAACTAAAATCGATTCTATAATATGTGATGAACTTGAAGAAATTATAAAAAAATATGGAAAACCTCGAAAAACCATGTTTTTATATAACACAGACGAAGATATTTCACTTGATGAAGAAGAAATCCCAGACCATCAAGTTAATTTATTTTTGACAAAAGAAGGATATCTCAAAAAAATATCCCCTAATTCGCTGCGATTAAACAGTGATCAAAAATTAAAAGAGAGCGACGAAATAAAAACACATTTACAGATCACAAACAACACAGATTTGTTATTTTTCACAAATAAGTCCCAAGTTTATAAAACAAATTTGTCTGTTTTTAAAGATTCCAAGGCCAGTTCTTTGGGCGGAAAATTAGCAAAAATTCCACTTATGTCATATAAAACAAAAACCAATAGAAAAAAATTGACAAAAGCGTATTCTGCAATGTCCCCTGTTTGTGAACTGTTTTTTGAGAAAAATTCTCAAGAATATTTGATAATTTCCAATAATCAGAAATATTTAATCATTAATTCATCAATTATCAACTCAAAATCAACCCGAGATTCGCAGGGAGTCAACATAATGAAACTAAACAAATCGTGTTTTGTGCAAAATGTCAAAATTTACAAAGAAGGCGACATATCCAACTCTCACAGATTTCGAACAAAAAATCTTCCCGCCCGCGGAACTGTTCCAAAATCTGATGATTTAGGCGATCAATTGAAAATATAAAAATGCTGCTCAGAAAAATTTCTAAACAGCACAGACTCAAATTAATTTCACAAACGCAAAAAATTAATTCTCATCTTATTATATTGTTGTCGATTTTTTTAATATTATTCTCTGTTTATAATAAGAAACAGAAATATTTTCGCATGGCTTTGTGCAATTTTTACAAAAAAAATCATATTAAAATTTATTTTAAAAAGTGGACTTGCATTTTTTTTGTTTATGTGATATAATGAAACTTGCTTGGCGGTTGAGTTGTTTGACTTTTAAATTATTGATTCGGAGGTTATTTATATGTCAATGTTTGAAATAGTTGGTGGAATCGCTTTGATTATATCTGCTTTGTTTCTCATTATTGTCGTTTTGCTTCAAGAGGGAAAGGAAAATGGCCTCTCGGGCTCTATTCAGGGAGGAAGTTCCCAGTCATTTTTAAACACATCCGGCGACAGGACAAAAGATGCCAAACTCAAAAAAGCCACAACATTTTTCGCTGTAGTGTTTTTCATAAATAACTATTTTGGCAAACGTTTTTGAGGTGTTTTTTTCGAAATAGTTTCTGGATTTTCAACTCCCCGTGAAGCTTTTCACGGGTTTTTTATTTTTATTGAAGCGGAGATTTTGGATGAAAAAGATATTAAAAAATAAAATTTTGTCTAGTTTAAGCGAGAATGCGCTAAATTTTCAAGATTTAAAGAAAATAACTAATATTATGAATAAAAACAGATTAAAAGAATATATTAAAGACCTTAAAGATCAAGGTCTTGTTGTTGAGCGCAAAAATATGCTATATAAACCAGAAAATTTAGGACTGTATCCAGCCAAAATAACTAAAAACTGCAAAAAATTTTGCTTTGCTCAGAAATTATCCGACCAAAAAGAAATTTTTATACCTGGAAAATTTTCAAACGGCGCTTTGACTGGAGACATGGTTTTTTTACGCCCAATTCCAAAAAACAAAAACAAAAGCGGCAAATCTGAAGAAGCAGCCGTTAAATTGATATATAAAAAGAACGAATTTAAATTCACTGGAATTATTGTTAAAAATAAAGGAAGATATTATATTAAACCCGACACATTAACAGATAGTTTAATATTAATTGATAAAAACAGTCAAAAATTTATCAAAGAAAGCGACAAAGTCATCGCAAAAATTTTCAAACGCGCAAGTTCTCACGGTTCGCACGTCGCAGAAATTATCACAAACTGCGGAAATTCAAAAAAAGCTGCGGTGTGCGCTGAAGCGGTTGTTGAATCAAGCGGAGCAAACACAAAATTTACAAGTGAAATCATAAAAATTGCTGAAAAAATATCAAAAAATAAAATATCAAAAAAAATTAAAAATAGTCGCTTAAATCTAACTAAAAGCATAATTTTCACAATAGACAGCGAAGAATCTAAGGATCTTGACGACGCGGTTTCAATCCAAAAATCAAACAATTGCTACCACGTTGGGGTCCACATAGCCGACGTTTCACATTACGTTGGATTTAAAAGCGACCTCGACCGGGAAGCCTATGAACGCGGGACATCAATATATTACGCGAATCGTGTTGTTCCTATGCTCCCGCCCCCGATTTCCAACGGAATATGCTCCCTAAATCCAAACGTTGAGCGCCTTGCTTTTTCCGCCCTGATCGACGTTGATTTTACTGGAAAAATAATAAACTATAAATTCAAAAAAACCATAATACGTTCCGCGGTTAAAGGCATATATAAAGAAATAAATGCAATACTGGCCGGGAGTAAAAACGAAAATTTATTAAGAAAATATAAAAAAGTTTTACCATCTATAATAATAATGAAAGAGTTATATGAAATATTGAAAGCAAATCGGACCAGGCGCGGATCCCCTCAAATATCATCAACAGAAAGCAAAATTATTCTAGATAATCATGGTTTTACAATTGATGTCAAAAAAAGAACGCAGGGAATTTCCGAATGCATTATCGAAGAATTCATGCTTCTTGCGAATCAAGCCGCCGCAACTTTGGCAAAAAAAGCTAATATACCGTTTGTGTATCGAGTTCACGAATTTCCAAGCGACGAGAAGGTTTTTGCGCTAAAAGAGCTGGCGGAAAGACTGGGGCTTGACGGGAGAAAAATCAAGCCAAAATTAGATCCCAAAATCATGTCAAATTTATTAGAACAAACGCGAAATACCAAACTGTTTTCAATAATGAACGTAAATATTCTGAGATCTATGGCAAAAGCAAAATATTCTCCAAACCCAATTGGCCACTATGGACTCGTCCTCAAAAACTACACACATTTCACCTCGCCCATCAGAAGATATTCAGATCTGACAATTCACAGAATCCTAACCGAATATATATGCAAAAAAGAATCCGTCAAAAATTTAAGAAAACGCTATTTAAAATTTGTTGAAAGCGCGTCCAAACAAGCAACTGAGACGGAAAAACGCGCGATGCTCATTGAACGAACAACGGCCGATTGCTATAAAGCCGAATATATGAAAAGCCGCGTTGGAGAAAATTTTGAAGCAACAATAACCTCAATAACAAAAAACGGACTCTTCGTTGCTCTGGAAAACACAATTGAAGGTTTTGTTAAAATTGAAAGTTTAGACGGCTTTTATAAATATGACGGATATATAAAATTGATCAACCCAAAAACCAAAAAAACATACAAAATCGGCCAAAAAGTCGAGGTGGTGTGCGCCTCGTCAGACGTGAATTCCGGAAAAATCGACTTTGAAATTATATAAATTCTATCCAATATAAATAAAATCAAACAATATTTTCAACATGATTTATGTTTTTCGTTTTCATATTAAAATCAAGCATTGCCCTGACAAAATCAGCAAACAACGGATGGGGACGGTTTGGCCTAGACTTAAACTCCGGGTGGAACTGAACGCCAACAAACCACGGATGGCTCAAAACCTCAACAATTTCAACCAATTTTTCATCAGGAGACAGGCCGGAAAGGCTCATTCCAGCCTCAACCAGAGCGGTCCGATAGCTGTTGTTAACCTCATAACGATGACGATGGCGCTCATATATCAGCTCATTGGCGTAGATTTTGCGGCAAATGCTTTCAGGTTTTAACTTGCAAGGGTATAGCCCCAAGCGCATTGTTCCACCTTTTTCGGTTATGTCCTTTTGATCTTCCATTATGTCGATTGCTTTATTTTTGCAATTTGGGTCAAATTCAGCCGAGTTTGCGTCGGAAATTCCCGCAACATTTCGCAAATATTCAATAACCATAACCTGCATACCCAAACATATTCCAAAGCAAGGAATCCCGTTTTCTCGACAAAATTTTATGGTTTGGATTTTTCCTTCAACTCCCCTGTCTCCAAAACCGCCCGGAATCAAAACTCCGTCACAATCCCTTAAGGTTTTTGAAACATTCCCCGCCAAAATATTTTCAGAGCTTATATACCTGATTTTGACGTTGGCGCTGTTGGGTATTCCGCCGTGATAAAGGCTCTGGGCAACCGATAAATATGCGTCTGGCAGCTCAACATATTTTCCAACCAACCCAACTGTCACATCATATTTTGCAGATTTTGCTATATTTATCATTTCAATCCATTTTTTATGATCCGGCGTTTTATCCTCAAGGTTTAGATGCTTGCAAACCTGCCTTGCAAGTCCATTTTCTTCAAGCATTATCGGAACATCATATAAAGTTTTTGCAGTCGAATTTTGAATGACATCTTCAGGCTTGACGTTGCAAAACAGACTTATTTTATCTATCATCTCTTTGGAAATTTTATAGTCACTCCGACACACTATAACGCTAGGCCGAATTCCCAACGAAAGCAGCTCTTTAACGGAATGCTGGGTTGGCTTAGATTTTAGCTCACAAGTTCCAGGAACAGTTGGAACAAACGTAACGTGTATATAAACAACATCTCCCGGATTATCAACTCCAACCTGACGAATTGCCTCCAAAAACGGCTGGCTTTCAATATCACCAACCGTCCCGCCTATTTCCGAGATCACAATGTCGCTGTTGCTTAACTTTCCAACGTTATATATTTTTTCCTTTATTTCGTTGGTTATATGGGGAATAACCTGAACAGTTCCGCCCAAATAGTCCCCTCTTCTCTCCTTGGTTATCACATTCCAATATAGCTTACCGGTTGTCACATTGGAGTTTAAAGACAAATTTTCATCAATAAATCGCTCATAATGCCCCAAATCCAAATCTGTTTCAGCGCCATCATCAGTCACGAAAACCTCCCCGTGTTGATATGGGTTCATCGTCCCCGGGTCAACATTTATATATGGATCAAACTTTTGAATCGTCACCCTATATCCTCGATCTTTCAAAAGTCTCCCCAAAGACGCGGCAGTTATCCCTTTTCCAAGGCCAGAAACCACCCCTCCAGTAACAAATATATATTTGATTGACATAAAAAATATCCCCCTATATACAAAATGCATCAAGCCATAAATATAATAAATATCTAATAAATTTATCGCTTATTAAGCAAAACTGACGTTTCTTCGGCTTTTTTCCAAAGTAGCCATTGTTGAAACCATGAAATCATATTTGCAAGCTCCATACTCAACAATGTGTGATGAAAAGTCTTCAAGATCCGAAACAAGCTCAATCGGAATCATTATGGACGCAACGGTTTTTCCGCCAGATGAACTGAATTCAAAACTGCCTCCGAGCTTTTGGGCCAAAACGCTAGCATATGTCAGCCCAAGCCCACATCCCGCAGCATCTCCTGTCGAAGAATCATATGAATAAAACGGCTCAAAAATTTTTTCCAAATCATCAGCCAAAACTCCCAAGCCCCGATCAACAACCTGTATATGAATTTGTTCACCGCGCAATCTATCCACAATAACCTCTATTTCGTTGCCCTGGGAGGAAAAACAATATGAATTGCAAATCAGGTGAAACAAAGCAAAACTGAGCTTATGCATATCTGTTTTGCAAAACAATTTTTCATTCGGAACGGTCCAACTAAACGGAGTTGCTGATTTGCTCATGATCGACTTAATTGAACAACACAGCGCGTCTATTTCGCCAAAAATATCAACAACCTCCATGTCCATTTTCCCTCTTAAAAGCAAGCTATATTCATAGCACAAACTAGAAGCCCGAAGGACCCGATATGTTCCGTCATAAACATCATCAAGAGCTCGCAAAACGTCATATTGCTCCAATCGTTCTAGAGAAGAGCTCAAAGAAGCCACAGACTGCAAAATTTGGTGTGATGATTTTCGAACAACACCGTCCATTGCCTGCGCTCCATCCATTTCCATAAAATCACAAACCAAAGGTCTGTCGCTTTTAACCTGCCAAACTTCAACATAAAAACCCCCTTCAAACGGCCGAATAAGCAGCCTATATTTCTGGCCATCAAGAAGCAAAAACTCCTCTTTTTCGCCATTTTCCGAGCAACTCAAATTTGATATATAGCCTTTAAAATTTTCATCATCATAAAGCTCATTTGCCGCAACATTATGCCAAACAATTCTTCGTCCACAGCACAAAAAGACCGGCGTTTTGAGCCCGTCATAGTAGCTTTTTATTGCGTCATGGCATGTTTCGTTTCCGTTCATAAAGCGCTCCCATCTTTTTAAAATCCAAATTTTTCAAAAAAGCTCTTAAAAAATAGACACTTCGAGCCTAAAACCATTAATCCCAAAAACAATCTCAGATCATTATAACCTAATTGAGCCCGATTGTCAAAAAAATTTTGTTTAAATCCATCAAAATAAATAGGAATATTTTTATTTGCTGCGATTTGTGGCGAAACAAATTGCTTTTATATCACAATTTATATCAAACAGTATTAAAAAACCACTAATTGTATTATTTTGTTGGGTTGGAGTTGTCCCAGGTAAAACCCTTGCTTAAAATATCAGACTCTCTACTAAAAAACTCAATGTATTATAATATCCTCTATCACGTTTCAAAAAACAACGAAGCCAGCAGCTTAAACCATCACCAGCTCACAACTAACTGTAATATTCAATCTTCCTTAAGCGCAAGTCCCTTTGAAAGCATCCGTGACAAGTGGTAGGCTGGCGTCATTGAGGGCTGTCACGCTTTTTAACCTTGGCTTGTCAAGGATTCTTTAAAAGATGTGGCGGCATTTTAAGTGAGATTGAATTACTCGGCTGAATTGTGAGCTGGCGGCGGATCCCTTGGCTTTGGCACTGCTTTTGGGGATACGAATTCGAGGTCAGTTGAATTACACACAGTATTATCATTAAAAAGTCGCCTTCTTAATAGCAATGGGATTTTGAGGGGACGAATATAACCCAACAAAATAGTATAATTAGTGTATTCTGGAATTTATTTATCAAAATTTTAAATTTGGGCTTGCAATTTCAAAATGAATGTGATATAATGAAAGCGTTATTTTATGGTTAGGGGTGCGAGTGTGAATTATTCGGCTAAAAATCGTTATGAAAGTCCTTTTTGCAGCAGATACGCAAGCAAAGAGATGCAGTATATATTTTCGCCAGATAAAAAATTCAAGACCTGGCGCAAGCTTTGGATTGCGCTTGCCAAATCTGAGCGTGAACTTGGTTTGCCAATAACCGAGCAGCAAATCGCAGAGCTTGAGTCTGTTGCTGATAAAATAAACTATGACGTTGCTGGGGAGCGTGAAAAATTGGTAAGGCATGACGTTATGGCTCATGTGTATGCTTATGGCCAGCAATGCCCCAATGCTGCGGGAATAATTCACCTCGGCGCGACTTCTTGCTATGTTGGAGATAATGCGGATATTATTGTCATGAGAGATGGCTTGGGCTTGATCCAAAAAAAAATACTAAAAGTAATATCGCTTTTGTCTGATTTTGCAAACAAACACAAAAATCTCCCCTGCCTTGCGTATACGCACCTTCAGCCGGCGCAGCTAACAACTGTTGGGAAGAGGGCAACTCTTTGGCTAAACGAATTGTGTATGGATATTGCGCATGTTGAGAGCTTGATTTCCAGCTTGAAATTGCTTGGATCTAAAGGAACAACCGGAACGCAGGCCAGTTTTTTGGAATTGTTTGATGGCGACAAAGCTAAAGTTAAAAAGCTTGAGGAAAAAATAGCTGATAGGATGGGGTTTGACGGAGTTGTTCCGGTTTCAGGCCAGACATATTCTAGGAAAATTGACTACTATGTGTGTTCTGTTTTGGCGGGAATTTCTCAATCTGCTATGAAATTTTCTAATGACATGAGACTGCTGCAAAACTTTAAAGAAATGGAGGAGCCTTTTGAAAAAAATCAAATAGGTTCGTCGGCCATGCCATATAAGCGAAATCCCATGAGAAACGAGCGAATAACTGCGCTTGCTCGATATGTTATTGTTGACGTTTTAAACTCGGCGTTCACCGCTGGAACGCAATGGTTTGAGAGGACTTTGGACGATTCTGCAAATAAGCGAATTGCCGTTGCTGAGGCTTTTTTAGGGGTTGACTCCATTTTAAACATAATGATTAATGTTTGCGACGGGATCGTTGTGTATCCCAAGGTTATACATAGGCGTGTTATGGACGAGCTGCCGTTTATGGCAACTGAAAACATAATGATGGCTGCTGTGAAAAAAGGGGGGCATAGGCAAAAGTTGCATGAAAAATTGCGGCAGCACTCCTTGGCCGCGGCTGCTGTTGTTAAACAAGATGGCAAGAAAAATGACCTAATTGAGCGAATTTGCCGGGATGAATCTTTTGGGCTGAGTGAAGGTGAGATTCGTTCCATATTAAAGCCTGAAAATTTTGTTGGCCTGAGTTCAGATCAGGTGGATGATTTTTTGCAAGAAGTTGTTGCCCCAATTCTTGACAATAATTTAGACATATCTAAAATAAATTCAACTTTGATGGTTTAATTTCTGAATATGTTTTAAATTTGTGATTGTTTTTATATATAAAAGACAGCCATCAAGGACATTTTCTGTGTCAACCGTCCCTGATGGCGTTTAATTTTTTTCATATATTTTTCAGATGTTTAATAAATTCATCTAATTTTAAAGTTCCCTTGTCTCCATCTTGATATTTTCTAACAGATATTGAATTTGTCTCTTGTTCTTTTTCGCCTATGACGAGTGTGTATGGAATTTTTTGCATTTGCGCCTGGCGAATTTTATAGCCCAATTTTTCGCTTCTTTGGTCTGTTTTAACCCTAAACCCGCTCTCAGAAAGCTTGATTTCAACTTCTTTTGCATATTCCTTAAAACGCTCTGAAACAGGCAGGATCATGATCTGAACGGGTGATAGCCAAAACGGGAATGCTCCAGCGAAGTGTTCAATCAAGATGCCAATAAATCTTTCGATGCTGCCAAGAGCAACTCGATGGATCATGATGGGGCGGTGTTTTTCCCCATCATCACCAACATATTCCAGCTCAAACCGCTCTGGAAGCTGAAAATCCAACTGAATCGTTCCGCATTGCCAAGTCCTGCCCAAACAGTCTTTAAGATGAAAGTCAATTTTTGGCCCGTAAAAAGCTCCGTCCCCCTCATTAATTTTATATTTAAAGCCGGCCTCTTGCATGGCTTCCATCAGCGAATTTGTCGCAATTTCCCAATCCTTTAGGTCGCCGATGTGATCTTTTGGCATTGTTGACAGCTCAAGGTGATATTTAAAATTAAACTTGGAATATATATTGTCAATTAATGCTATGATTTTTTTAATTTCAGCCCGTGTAAAGCGCCAGAAAGCTCGTGGCGGTGGACAATTCCCATTTCAGCCATGCGCAAAGGAAGGTCTTTATATGAGCGCATTTTTGTTTTGTAAACCAAGATGCTTCCTGGGCAGTTCATCGGCTTGATCGCAAAATCCTGCTCGTCTATCGTCGTTGTATACATATTTTGTTTATAGTGAGACCAATGCCCGCTTCTTTCCCAGAGCGCCCTAGACAAAATTATTGGCGTTGAAATTTCGTGATATGCTGCTTTTGCGTGTATTTTTCGCCAATAGTCCATCAGAAGATTTTTGATGATAACGCCATTTGGAAGGAGAAATGGAAATCCCGGCCCTTCCTCAGCAAAACTGAAAATTTCAAGCTCTTTGCCTAATTTTCGATGGTCTCGACGTTTTGCCTCCTCAAGCATTTGGATATGTTGATTTAAAAGGCTTGTTTTAGGAAAAGAAATGCCATATATTCTTTGCAACATTTTATTATTTGCGTCTGCTTTCCAATATGCGCCCGTTATGTTGGTGAGTTTAATGGCTTTAACCATGCCGGTTGAGAGAAGATGAGGCCCGGCGCATAGGTCGACAAATCCACCCTGCTTAAAGATTGATATTTTTTCACCTTTTTTCGAATGTTCATCAATTAATTCGATTTTATAATCCTGCTTTAAACTTTTCATCAATTGTTTTGCTTTATCCGGCTCCAGTATTTCTTTTTCGAGCGGGATGTTTTCTTTTATTATTTTTTTCATTTCCTCTTCTATTTTTGGAAGCTCGTCTGGCGTGATTTTAGGGTCTAGGTCAATGTCATAGTAAAATCCGCTTTCGATCGCGGGCCCAATCCCAAATTGAGCGTTTGGATACAGCCTACCAACAGCCTGGGCAAAAATGTGCGCGGACGTGTGCCAATATGCTTTTTTACCTTCCGGCGAATCAAAAGTGCATATTTCCAAATCGCAGTCTTGAGAAATCTGAGTTCTCAGGTCAACCATCTTTCCATCTATTTTCCCACAACATGCAGCTTTATATAAGCCAGGCGCGATTGATTTTGCAACTTCGGCGACAGTTAGCGCGCTTTCAAATTCACAAATTTCGCCCTTTAAGTTTATTTTTATCATATATTCCAACTCTCCTTTATATTTTATAATATTTGGCTATTATTTGAAAACAGTCGTTTAACACATTGCTTTATTTTTATATTTTCATTTGAATTTAATCCGGGATCGGTTGATATCATATATTTTGCTTCCCTCTGACAAATTTTAAGAATTTCAGTGTCTTCAATCAAACTTGCAACTTTTAAATCAGGCATTCCGTGTTGCCTTTTTCCAAAAAAATCCCCCGGCCCCCTGATTTTCAAGTCTTCTTCTGCAATTTTAAATCCATCATTAGTTTCACACATAGTTTGAAGGCGTTTTTGGTTTTGCAGGTTTAAAGCGTCCGAAACCAGGATACACAAAGATTTTGCCTCGCCTCGCCCAACTCTTCCTCTAAGCTGATGCAGCTGCGAAAGCCCGAAGGATTCAGCATTTTCAATCATCATAACCGTCGCGTTTGGAACATTAACGCCAACTTCAATAACCGTTGTTGAAACCAAAATATTAATTTCATTATCTGAAAATTTTTGCATTAGATAAGCTTTTTGCTCTCCAGTCATTTTTCCATGAAGCGCTTCAACTGAATACTCATTAAACGTGTTTTTTTGTATATCACTAGCATATTTTAAAACTGATGATATATTTTTCTCGCTATCCTCAATTGATGGGCACACAATATAGGCTTGATGGCCCATTTGAAGTTGATTTTTTATATATGAAAAAGCGCGATCTCGTTTATATGAAGGAATATATACAGTTTGTATTGGCTTTCTGCCAATGGGCATTTCGTGTATGTTAGATATATCAAGATCACCATAAATTATCAGAGCCAGCGTCCGAGGAATCGGGGTTGCGGACATGACAAGATTGTTTGGGAAATTCCCTTTTTTTGCAAGTTTTTTTCTCTGCTCAACCCCAAATCTATGCTGTTCATCGGTGATAACAAGCCCCAAATTTTGAAAATTGGTTTTTTCCTGAAACAAAGCATGCGTTCCAATAATAACGTCAATAATCCCATTTTTTAGATTAATTTGAATATTTAACTTGGCTTTTTGATTTAAAGCGCCAACCAAAAGCTCAACTCGAATTCCAAGAGGGCTTAAGATTTTATAAAAAAAATTAAAGTGTTGCCGTGCTAAAATGTCGGTTGGAGCCATGACTGCGGTTTGCATTTTAGATTTTGCAAAGAGAAAAGCCAACGCCGCAGCAACAACCGTTTTCCCGCATCCAACGTCGCCCTGAACCAATCTGTTCATCGGAAATGGCTTAAAACAATCTTTGACGCATTCTTCTATAACGCTTTGTTGATTTTTAGTTAATTTGAACGGAAGATTTTTTAAAAAATCAGAAATATCTGAATGTTTTAAATTTTTTTCGGTTCTGACAAGTTTTTCTCGCTTTAAAATGCAAATCCCCAACTGCCAATACAAAAGCTCTTCAAAAACCAAGCGCCTTTTTGCGTCATTTAAATGCGCTTCAGATTTGGGAAAGTGTATGTTTTCAATCGCTGTTTTAAAGCTGTTAAGTTTATATTTATTAGTCAAATTTTTTGGAAGGTTGTCTTGATTTTTATCAATCAATTTTATTGCTTGCTTAATGTTTGAGGAAACCATTTTTGAAGTCAGGCCCGCTGTTAAAGGATATATTGGGATTAGGCCAGCCTGAGAATCGGAAATTATTTTTGGATTTATAATTTTTTTAGCATCAACACTTCCATCTATTTTGCCAAAAAACAGATATGTTTGATCAATGTTTAGAGCTCTAAAAGAGTAGATATCATTGAAAAAAATTAAACTAAAAGGATTTTTTTTGGAATCAACGGCATGTATTTTGTATATTATGGTTTTTTTTGACCCAACAAAAGGCCTTTCTTTCCCCAAAATTTTCGCCCTAACACAACATTTTTCGCCCAATTTTGCGTCAAAAATTCCTGTTGGATCTGAGCAATCCATATATCTATTAGGAAAATAATAAAGCAAATCATAAATATTATATAAGCCTAATTTTTCATATAATTTTGCTCTCTTTTGACCAATTCCAGCTAGAGAATCAATTTTCGAATCAGTTAATATATTCATCACTCCACCGAAATTATGTAATAATACACAGATTGCCCGCCATTTATTAGATTTATTTCAATTTTATCAGAATATTTTGTGCGAATATTCCACAAAAGTTCATTGGCTTTTTCCTCGCTAATATCCTTTCCGTAGAAAATTGTTAAAATATTACTGGAGCTGTTGACCAATTTTCTAATCAGCCTATAGCACGCTTTGTTTATATTTTTATCGGTTATACATATTTTGTTTTCTTTTATTCCCAAAATTTCGTCTTTTGAAATTTGCTTCCCTTCAATGAACGAATCGCGCGCCGCAAACGTCACAAGTCCGGTTTTAACCTTGCCTATTGCTGCTGTCATCGAGACAATGTTTTCTTTAACGCCAAGGTCAGGGTCATATGAAATAAGCGCTGAAATTCCCTCTGGAATCGACTTTGTTTGAACAACAACAACCTCCCGATCCGCAAGCTTTGCCGCTTGTTCTGAAGCCATGATTATGTTTTTATTGTTTGGCAAAACAACAACAGTTTTTGCGCCAACCGATTGAATTGCGTTCAATACGCTTTGTGTGCTAGGGTTCATGGTTTGCCCGCCGCTTATGACCGCATCAGCTCCAAGCTCTTTAAAAAGATTGACAATTCCGCCGCCTGTTGCGACCGAAACAAACCCAACAGGAACCTCTGCGTCGACCGCTTTATATGTTTTATTTTTTTTAAATTCACTTGCAGAATGTGACTTTTGGTCGTGTTGCTGGCGCAGATTATCAATTTTCATGTTCGTGAGCCAGCCAAATTTGAGCCCTTCCTGAATCGCATTACCGGGTTGGTTTGTGTGTAGGTGAACCTTAATTATCGAGTCATCTTCGACAACAACAACAGAATCCCCAATAGATTCAAGATATGCCCTGAGTGACAAATAATTTTTACTATCTGTTTTATTTACTATAAATTCAGTGCAATAATTAAAATTTATTTTAGCTTTTGACTCTGCTGCAGGGCTGATAAGCCTTGCGCTTTGGGAAGTTTCCTCTAATTTAACAATTCCCTTTCCATCAAAAACAGCCTTCATTCCCTCAAAAAGCGTGACAAGCCCCATGCCGCCAGAGTCGACAACCCCGGCCTTTTTCAAAACAGGCAGCATATCCGGAGTTTTAGCCAGCGCATCTTTTGCAGCTTCAAAAACAAACGCGAACGCCTCAATAGGATCTTTCGCCTGAAGTGTTGATGCTTTCTCAAAAGCAAGCCTTGCAACAGTCAAAATCGTTCCCTCTGTTGGCTTCATGACAGCGCCATATGTT
>CADBXQ010000027.1 GCA_902798675.1 Oscillospiraceae bacterium | reverse complement strand
CTCCCGATTTACTTTTTCCACACCCCGTAAAAAAAGTTGTTGTTGCAAGGGTTAAACATGTCAGTAGTGCAACTACTTTCTTGAATCCCATAGAATTTTCCTCCCATAAAACTTTATTAAATTTAATATATTTTATATCAAATTGCTTATATATAAAGCAACTCAACATAATCTAAAAATAAACCTGATATATTCAGAGAAAATATCACTATTTTATCGCTCCATCCGTCATTCCGTTGACGATATATTTTTGCGAAAACAGATAGAAGACCACAATAGGAGCCATACACATAACAAGAGCAGCCGAAGCCAGATCCCACCTGGTTGAATATGTTCCAAAAAAAGAATATGTCATCAGGGGCAAGGTTTGCCAGCCAGCTTTGTTTATGACTATGGATGGCAACAAAAAGTCATTCCAAATCCACATGAGATTTAAAACTGCAGCGGTTATGAGTATAACCCTCAGAAGCGGGACAACAATCAGGAAAAACAATTGAAAAACGTTGCAGCCGTCCATCACCGCGGCCTCTTCAAGCTCTTCTGGAATATTTTTGATAAAGCCATGTATCATCAAAACTGACATGCTGACGCCAAAGCCCATATACATAAATATTAAGCCGGCGGGATTTAGCAAATTCATGCTTTTTGCAACCATCATCAACGGCAGCATAACGCACTGAAACGGAACCAGCATCGAGAGAGCAAAAACAACAAAAATCACTTTGCTGGCCTTGTTTTTATGTCTGACCAAGACCCAGGCCGCCATCGTTGAGATCAACAAAATCAAAGCAACAGAACAAACGGATATATATATAGAATTGCAAAACGATTGAAAATATTTTAACTTGTCGAAAGCATCGGGATAGTTGTTTGGGCTGAAGGTTTGCGAATCTGGGAACCCGAGGAGATTTGTCATCAATCCCTGCTTGGTTTTTAAAGAACTCAAAATCAATATATATATGGGAAACATGAAAGCTATTCCCAAAACTAAAGCAACAATTGGCAAAATAAACCTTTTGAAAAAGCTTTTTTTTTTTTTTTTTAAACTGCCGCGGCTGTTAATAAAGGCAAGCATCACATTTCAACCTCCCTTTTCTTTGTGAAAATAAGCTGCGCCAGGCCAACGCTTGCAACCAGCACCAAAAAAACTATGGCCTTTGCTTGAGCATAACCATATTCATGGGAAGTGAACGCGGAATTGTATATGTTTAGAGCGAGCATTTCCGTTGAATGATATGGACCGCCCTTAGTTAGGGCAAGGTTTTGATCAAACATTTTGAAAGAATTTGAGATTGACAAAAACAGGCCAATCGAAAAAGCGGGCATAACAAGAGGCAGAGTCACACCTCGAAAGGTTTGAAACCAACTGGCTCCATCAATTTTAGCAGCTTCTTTAACAGAATCAGGTATATTTTGAAGTTGAGCGATATATATTATCATCATGTATCCCGACATCTGCCACACGTTGAGAATGATTATTCCCATAAAACCCGTTTCGGAATTAGAAAGCCAGCCGTTTAGAAACTCTAAATTTAAAGCGGTTCCTATGCTTGAAAAAATATTTGTGAATATAAAATTCCAAGTGAAACCAAGAAGCAAACCGCCAATCAAATTGGGCATAAAAATGACACTTCGCAGCAGATTCGCCCCTTTGAATTTTTGCATAACAAACATGGCCAGAGCCAGCCCAATCGCGTTGACCAAAACAACAGTTACAACAGCAACTCCCGCCGTGAACAGAAACGCTCGCAAAAAGTCCGGGTCATTTGTAAACATGCGTATAAAATTATCAAGGCCAATCACGTTGGGGCTCATGTTAACGCCATCCCAATTTGTTGTTGAATAATAAAATCCAATAATAACGGGAATCACAATAACAACAACGAAGCTGATTAAAGCTGGGGCCAAAAACAGCCAAAATCTCAGTCGACTCCTTTTCATAAAATCTAAACCTACCTTTATATATATGATTGTTGTTTTGAGAGCCAAGTCAGATAAAGAAAGATTGCGTTTGGTTGGAATTTTATCGATTCAAATTGCTCAAAAACAACACAAAAACAATAACAACACCTATTATATATGCATAGATGATTGATGTCAACAAAAATATTAAAAATTGTGCAAAATTTGTTTCATTACATAGTTTAATGGGCTAAAAAATATGTAAAATGCACAAATTTTAATATGTGACTACTTTGCTTTTGGTGTGACTGTTAATAATTTCCACGATATATTTATAGATATGTTAATAAAATTAATTATTTGTTTCAAAATTGACGCAAGCAAAAATAATTGTGCAATATCATGATTTTTGGACCAATTTTAGACTAAAATTTTGTTGAATTTAACGAATATGAAATTTTCAATTTTTACTTGATTTTTATTATATAATATGATATGATTGATTATCAGATTGCGTTAATTAAGGCATATTGACGTATTTTATTTATTTCGAAGTGTGGAGATTTTTCTCTGGGGAAGGATATTTTAACATGGCTAGCATAACATTTGAAGGCGTTCAAAAATCATATGACGGAAAAAATTTTGTGGTTCATGATTTTAATTTGAAAATTGAGAACCGAGAATTTGTTGTTTTCGTTGGGCCGTCTGGCTGCGGGAAATCAACAACTTTGCGCATGATTGCGGGGCTTGAGGATATTTCGGAAGGTAAACTATATATAGGGGATCGTTTTATCAATAATGTTTTGCCAAAGGATCGGGATATTGCGATGGTTTTTCAAAATTATGCGCTATACCCTCATATGTCGGTTCGGAAAAACATGGCTTTTGGCCTAAAGTTGAGGAAGGTTCCAAAAAACATTATAGACAAAAAAATATCTGAAGCTGCAAAAATTCTAGATATAGAACAATATTTAGATCGAAAGCCTAAGGATCTTTCGGGAGGACAGCGTCAGCGTGTTGCGTTGGGCAGGGCGATGGTTCGGGATGCGTCGGTGTTTTTGCTGGATGAGCCGCTCTCAAACCTTGATGCTAAATTGCGAAATCACATGCGCTCGGAGATAACGCGGCTGCATGATGTTTTGGGAACAACTTTTGTTTATGTCACACATGACCAAACTGAAGCTATGACTATGGGTGATCGGATTGTTGTCATGAAAGACGGATATATTCAGCAGGTTGACGCGCCCCAGGATTTATACGATAAGCCAAAAAGCGTTTTTGTTGCTGGGTTTATTGGGTCTCCGCAGATGAACTTTTTGGATGCGATCTTGCTCAAAGAGGGTGAATGTTTCTCTTTAAAGATTGGTGATATGCTAATTCCTATTTCTCGCGGCAAGGTTGTTGGATCTGATTTGGAGGGTTATGTTAACAAAACGGTTATTGTAGGCATACGCCCTGAGGACATACACAATGAAGACGTTTTCATAAAAGTTTCTCCTGAAAGCGCTTTTGATGCTGAGATTGACCTGGTTGAGCTTATGGGCTCAGAAATGTATTTGCATTTTGAGTTTCAGGGGAACAGGGTTGTTGCGCGAGTTTCAAGCCGCGTTATGACTCGAAAAGGGGACAGGGTTAGGCTTTCAATCGACATGCATAAGGCTCATATTTTTGATAAAGAGACTGAATTTGCAATCTGTCATTG
Organism: Oscillospiraceae bacterium; assembly: GCA_902798675.1. Lineage (GTDB taxonomy): Bacteria > Bacillota > Clostridia > Oscillospirales > Ruminococcaceae > RUG12519. The sequence goes on along the minus strand of CADBXQ010000027.1, from coordinate 4,673 downwards.
AATCTATAGTCGCATGTGCTTTTTGGTGCATATACGACTTTTTTGTTTAAATTTGAATATTTTCGCACACAATAAAAAAATATCAACCCAACATTAAATTGGGCCGACAGGTTGAAATTTCAAAATCACTCAGGTTGAGGCGCGTCAACAGGGCATACCCCATTACACGCTCCGCAGCTGATGCATATCTCAGGATCTATAACATATTTTGAATCTCCGGGCGAGATGCAAGAAACTGGGCATTCCGCAGAACAAGCTCCGCAATTTATGCAATTGTCGTTTATTTTATATGGCATTAGAAAACATCCCCCTTATATTAAAAAATGCGACTTTAAATTTTGCTGTTGATCAGTGCGCAGGTTCAATTATATCATGTTTTGTTTAAATAATCAAGCGATTTTTGTGAATTTAAAATTTTATTTTGGGATTAAATTTATACCATTCCCATTCCTCTAAAAAATCCGGCTGTTTGTTTAAAAACCCCAAAGGATATGAATATTCTCAACCCAATTCTAAAAAACAACGCAAAAACTAAGCAAAGCGCCGCCAGCTCACAATTAACTGTGAAGCTAGACCCTCTCAAGATTTCCTGTGTTTTTGTATATGTGCACAAATACCAATTAGCAATCTTGTATATACTGCACAAACTAACAAAGCAGCCTCCAAATCCACCGATTCAAAGGCCGCTAACATTAAAAAGATTAATATGTATAATTAATCAACTTTTGCATACCATTCTCCGTTTACCTTAACAAGATTAACCATGTTGGAGTGCTTAATTCCATGACCATCATAATTATAATACTTATGAAATCCCCAATCACCTTTTTTCAACTCTGTTGACAGGGTACATCCTGCAGCTTCAATACCTTCCTTCCAAAGTTTAAGAGGAATCAAATTCACAGTAGTTCCCCCCGCAACGCCTTCCAAATCGCCATCATTCAAGCCATCCATTGATTCAACTTCAAATGAAAGCTTTTCTTTACACTTCAACGCATACGGCAAATCCTCGCCAAATTCGTCTTTGATTGCTTGGTTTGCATTTTTTAAAAGTTTTGCTCTAAATTCCGGATCAGCTTCAGCCCTTTTTGCATATTTTTGTAGATCTAACATAGTTAACACACACTCCTTTCAAGTGTTAAAAAATTTAAATACTTGTGGAACTTAATCCACCATCGTAATTTTAACACTTTTAGCGGTTTTTGTCAATATAGTTTTTATATTTTTGTATGATTGCACAAATATTTTATAAAAATTTGGCTATTTTCAGCAAAAATTATTTTATTCAAAAGCATTAAAACTCAAGACTGTCCGCGATATATTTTTCTAGCCGATCAAAAGATATTCGACTTGGCTCTTGTTTCATCGTGTCTCTATCACGAATTGTCACGCAGCCGTCCTTTTGGGACTGAAAATCATATGTTATGCAAAATGGAGTTCCAATTTCATCCTGGCGACGATATCTCTTTCCAATTGAGCCTGTTTCATCATAATCAACCATAAAATGCTTCGAAAGCATATCAAAGAGCCCTTGCGCGCCATTGCTTAATTTTTTAGAAAGCGGCAAAACGCACGCTTTAATCGGAGCAAGCGCCGGGCTGAGCCTCAAAACAAGACGACTTTCTCCCTTTGTCTGGTCAATAACTTCTTCGTCATACGCATCACAAAGAAACGCAAGCGCTGCGCGATCTGCTCCCAAAGACGGCTCAATGCAAAAAGGCAGATATTTTTCATTGGTTTGCGGGTCAAAATATTCAAGCGACTTTGTGCTGTGGGTTTGGTGGTTTTTAAGGTCAAAGTCTGTTCGGTCGGCAATTCCCCAAAGCTCTCCCCAGCCAAAAGGAAATTCAAATTCAATGTCTGTTGTTGCGTTGGAATAGTGGGACAGTTCTTCCTTGGAGTGATCTCGAAGTTTGATTGAAGTTTCCTTAATTCCAAGTGACAGTAAAAAATCTTTGCAAAAACCTTTCCAGTATTCAAACCATTCGAGGTCGGAGCCGGGCTTGCAAAAAAACTCAAGCTCCATCTGCTCAAATTCTCTCATTCTGAAGGTGAAATTTCCTGGAGTTATCTCATTCCTGAAGGATTTTCCAATCTGGCCAATGCCAAACGGGATTTTCTTTCTTGTTGTTCTTTGAACGTTTGCAAAATTAACGAAAATGCCCTGAGCTGTTTCTGGGCGAAGATTCAGCTCACTTTGAGAATCTTCCGTCACGCCCTGAAATGTTTTAAACATCAAGTTGAAAGAGCGGATGTTTGTGAAACTGTTTCCCCCGCAGTTTGGACATTTAACCTCCTTTTCCTCAATGAATCTTAGCATTGAATCATTGTCCCATCCTGTTGGATTAACGCCAGTTTGTTTCTCAATAATATGATCGGCGCGGTGTCTGGTTTTGCAATCTTTGCAATCCATCAAAGGGTCTGAAAAGCCGCCAACATGCCCTGACGCAACCCAAACTTGAGGATTCATCAAAATAGCCGAATCTATTCCAACATTATATTTCGATTCCCAAATGAATTTTTTCCACCAAGCTCTTTTCAAATTGTTTTTAAGCTCAACTCCCAATGGGCCATAGTCCCAAGTGTTTGCAAGGCCTCCGTAAATTTCGCTTCCGGGGTATATAAATCCCCTATTTTTACAAAGAGCCACGATTTTTTCCATGCTTTTTTCGCTATTTTTCATTAAAAAGACACACCTTCCAAATGATATTTTTCACAAAGGTTTTATGCAACTGCTGGGCATTTTACATAGTGGTATTTTTTTTGCTTTGAGCTTCTTGAAGTTCAAATCTATATTTTTGGCCATTTTTGTTCACTTCCTCAACAAACATGTCATACGGACGACACCACAAAACGTTGTTGCCGTAAAGTGCTCTATACGCGACCATTTTTTCACACGTTTCGCTGTGATATATTATATCCTCGACAAAATATAAATCGCCTTTAAAATGCCGGTATACCTTTTTCAAAATCACATCTCTCACAAAAACAACCCCTTCCTTCTCAAGTCAACTTGTTTTCATTATATATCAAAAATTTCAAGCTGTCAACCAGAAAACCCTGATTGAATTTTTAATATGCACATTTTTGCTTTTTGGGGTTTAGGTTATATTTGTCTCCTTAAAATTCATTTCTTTAAAAAATCAGTTCTTTGCCAAAAATTCTTCGGTAAATTTTAATATCCTTGACCGAGTTCTAAAAAAGCAAAACAAAAAACAGTCAATCCGCCGCCAGCTCACAACTAACTGTAATATCAAACCTTCCTGAACCTCTCTGCCTCTTTTAAAGATCCCTTAACAAGCGGTAGGCAAGCGTCATTGAGCGTTGCCCTTAAAGCTTATTCTTTAAAAAATCAGTTCTTTGCCAAAAATTTTTCGGTAAATTTTAATATCCTTGGCCGAGTTCTAAAAAAACAAAGCAAAAAACAGTAAAGCCGTCTCCCCTCCAATTCAAAAGGAAAGACGGCCTGTTTTAAGCGCGCTCTCAAGCCATTTTTTTAAACTGCGCAATCAAAATTATCACCCCATCCTTCCCTGAGCTCGCGATTAAATCAAACCACTGTGTCTTTCCATAAACCAGCGGGAGATTATCATCGCCATATGTCCAGTGTGAAAAGACATAACCCGGCTTTTGGGGGAGAAGATTCGGTTCATAAATGTCTTTAATGTCTTTGGTGATATTTTGTTTGTCGGTTTTAACTATTTTCCCATCACTAATATATTTTACTGCATAGTCGTTTATATCCCAATGAGCTGTCAAGGTTATCGCGTGGTTTTGATCCGCTCTTTTTACTATGTTCCTGTTTAAAACAATTTTTCCATTTTCAACATTAATTTTCAACCCTCCACACTTCAAGCCAACCAAATGATATCCAACATATTGCGGAACGTATATTTCGTCGCCTTTATCACCATACAAAATCTGCTCTGGCAGGATTGATGCATCTCCAGTAGCTTCAAAAATAAGTTTATATTTATGCCCATTCTGAGCCTTTTCGTCATTAGGTTTGGTTTCGGCGCGAACCTCCATCGCTGGATAATTGGGAGAATATATACTATAAGTATTGTTGGTTTGATTGCTTTGAGGCTCGGGTAAAGAAACTGTAAATGGATCAAATCTTAAATCAGAAACGTTCACAACATTTTTTGACTTGTTGAGTGGAATATTTTCGGCGTTGGCTGAATTATCCTCATCAGAGTCGTCAATTTCATAGTTGTCTAGATTTTCAGAGACACGCGGCATGCCCACTTTAACCTCGCGAGGATTGAAGCTGGGTTTAAAAAATCCAGGGTTTTGATTTATATTTGATTCTGAAGATAAAAAGTTTGCAGTGGTGTCAAATTTATTAAAAATATTTCTTGGCTTGTTGAGTGGAATATTTTCGGCATTGTTCAAGACATCCTGCTCAGAGTCGTCAATTTCATAGTTGTCTAGATTTTCGGCGACACGCGGCATGCCCACTCTAATCTTGTGATGCTTGAAGCCATGCTTAAAAATTCCAGGGTTTTGATTTATATTTGCTCCTGAAGATAAAAAGTTTGCGGATGTGTCAAATTTATTAAAAACATTTCTTGGCTTGCTGTGTGGAATATTTTCGGCGTTGTTCAAGACATCCTGGTCAGAGTCGTCAATTTCATAGTTGTCTAGATTTTCGGCGACACGCGGCATGCCCG
>CADBXQ010000026.1:8460-11778 GCA_902798675.1 Oscillospiraceae bacterium | reverse complement strand
GAGCTTTTATATTGCGGGTGTAGTTCAATGGTAGAATCCCAGCCTTCCAAGCTGGTTGTGTGGGTTCGATTCCCATCACCCGCTCCATTGTTTGTGTCTTACTGCATTAATTAGATGCGCCAATAGCTCAGTTGGATAGAGCAACTGCCTTCTAAGCAGTAGGCCTCAGGTTCGAGCCCTGATTGGCGCGCCAGTGGAGGATTTTTGTTTATGTGGTGGGTGTGGCGCAGTTGGTTAGCGCGCCAGATTGTGGCTCTGGAGGTCGTGGGTTCGAATCCCACCATCCACCCCACTCTCTTTTAAGGCTACTTTTTATTGGACCGTAGCCAAGTGGTAAGGCAACGGACTTTGACTCCGTCATTCCGCTGGTTCGAATCCAGCCGGTCCAGCCATTTAGGTTTCGCCGTTGTTTTCGGGTTGTTGGGGTGTCGCCAAGCGGTAAGGCACCAGATTCTGGCTCTGGCATTCCGAGGGTTCGAATCCTTCCACCCCAGCCATTTTTTTAATTTTTGAAAACAAAAAACAGCCTTGCCCTGGTGTTTTCGGGAGGTTGCTTTTGTGATTTTTAATTGCTAAGAGTGTTTTCGTCAACCTTTTTACCAAACAAGTCTTTTGAAAAAAACAGGCCAACAACAATCGGCATATAAAACGTGTATATCCTCCAGAGCAGGACCGCCGCACTTATCTGCCAAGATTCAAAAACACTGCCGTATATCATGTAATATGACAATTCAGCGCCCCCAGCAGCTCCAGGCAAGGGAACGAATGTGCTGCTCATTTGGATGCATGCAGCGCCGGCGATGGTGTGGAAAATTGAGGCCAGATCCATCTTAACTCCGAGTGCGAATGCAATAACAATATTTATTAAATAAAACAATAAAATTTGAATCGTGCTATACAAAAACATCTTAGCAACAACCAGTTTATTCTCAATTGCAGTTGAAAATCCTTCGCTGAACAGATCCACTTCTTTGTTTACAAATTCTAATTTTTTATCAACATCTTTAAATATTCGCAACTTAGCCAAAATTTTAACAAAAAAGTTAACAATAATCAAAGCAATTTTTTTGTTGAAAGCGATCAATAAAAGAACAATCGCAACGGATGTGTTGATTGCGAATCCAACCAACATCAACGCTGAAAATCCCTGAATTTCCCTAGCAAATTCGTTAAATTTAAAGAGCACAACAAAAAGACATATCACTGTCAAAGAAATTTGAAAAGATATGAATTTGAGAAGCAAAGCGCCGGTCGCAAAGCCATATTCTATCCCGCATTTTTTCAAATAGTAAACCTGGACAGGTTGGCCGCCAGTCGCAGAAGGGGTGATGCTGTTGAAAAATTGCCCAATCATGCAGTTTTTTATGCTGTATTTTACATTCAGCTTTTTATGGAATATTTTAAGGCCTTGGTTGAGTGTGTGCGCTTCTAAAAACCAATACCCAACCATAACCAAAACCCCGCCCAAAAGCCAAACAGGCTTGCAGTTTGAAAACGCATTTAGAATTTTATCTAAACCATCAACAAAAATTATATATGCCATCAAAAATATGACAGACGCGGCAATTATTATTCCGTTAATTATTCCAGACTTTTTGTTCACCAATATTTCACCTCCATTTGGAAAAGCGCACAAAACACAGCAAAAGTCCACCCCAAAATTTATATAATATGACAAAATTTTTGATCAGTTTTTGTTGTATAGACCCCGAACCTTAGCCCCGGCTGTTTCACAAAGCTCTTTGGCAGCCGATTCTCTCCAAGCGTTCATTTTAGCGCGCCCATTTTTGTTTTCATCCATCCACTTTTTCGCAAATGTTCCATTTTGTATATCACGAAGAACTTCTTTCATCGCGTCCTTCGTTTGCTCCGTAACTATGCGCTTCCCTGCGATATATCCACCATATTCAGCTGTGTCTGAAACAGCGCGATGCATAAAATCAAAGCCGCCGTTGTGGATCAAATCAACAACATATTTTAGCTCGTGGATGCATTCAAAATAGGCATTTTCAGGGCTATATCCCGCCTCAACTAACGTTTCAAACCCAGCTTTCATCAGCTCACAAACGCCCCCGCAAAGGACAGCCTGCTCGCCAAATAAATCCGTCTGCGTTTCGGCTTCAAAAGTTGTTTCAATCAGCGCAACGCGAGCTGAGCCAATTCCTGCTCCATAAGCCAGGGCAATTTGCAGGCAATTTCCCGTGAAGTCTTGATATATTGCAACCAGCGATGGAATTCCCGAGCCTTTAACATATTCATCTCTAACGCGGATTCCAGGGCCTTTTGGCGCAATCATGAAAACATCAACGTTTTTTGGAGGATTTATTTGCCCATAGTGAATGCTAAAGCCGTGCGCAAATGCTATTGCTTTGGAAGAATCCAAATTTGGCTCAATGTCATTTTTATATATCTGCGCTTGGCGTTCATCCGGTGCTAAAATCATGATTATGTCAGCTCTTTTTGTCGCGTCAGCAACGCTTAAAACCTCAAAACCCGCCTCAAATGCTTTGTTTGCGCTTTTGCTCGCCTCGTGAAGGCCTATAATGACGTTTGCTCCGCTGTCTTTTAGATTTAAAGCGTGAGCTCGGCCTTGACTGCCAAATCCAACAATGGCGATAGTCTTTTTGTCTAATATTTTTAGGTCACAATCATTATTACGGTAAATTTTTTGCATATTTTCATATTCCTCCAATTATTTAAAGCGATTTCTATATTTTATAAAATAATCACGCCTACAACTTATTTGATTAAATTATTAAATTTTTTAATAAATAAATCGACAAAACAACCACTCATCAGCAAACAAAGTGATAATAAAGTTCACTAATGGTTCTTAAAAAACCATATATAATCACCTATCTTGAAAATTTTTTATAGCAATCACGAATATAACAAAAAATAAATGGTGGAGGCGAGGGGAGTCGAACCCCTGTCCGAAAACAAATCCACATGACTTTCTACGAGTGTAGCTTGATTGTTAAAAGCTTTCCCCAAGCCAAACAGACAACAAGCAAACCGCAAAGCTTAGGTATCTCAAAAATCACCGCTCAAAGACTCGAGAAATTCCATGAGCTGTCCGCTGCTAAATCGATAAAGCTTCACTTGGTTCGCAGCAAAACTCAAGCAAAAGCCCGGCTAGTAATTTAATTAAGCCGCTACAAGGACCTCGCGATTGTTTCTAACGAAGCCTATATTTCTAGTATTTTCTGCATTTAAAATTTAAGCATGCCTTTTATAGAGCTGGCATCTCCTCTACTCGCTTATCACATTTCTTCATCCCCGTCGAAACCATTACGCCCCCTCAATATCTAAACTTTT
>CADBXQ010000026.1:0-8410 GCA_902798675.1 Oscillospiraceae bacterium | reverse complement strand
CCGATTTCAACTTTAACTTTTGAATTCGAAAAATAAACAGAAAGTGGGATGAGGGAATATCCCTTTAGCCGAACCGAGTTATATAGGTTCAAAATTTCCCTTTTGTGCATCAAAAGCCGCCGCTTTCGCAAAGGGTCTTTATTAAATATGTTTCCCTTTTCATAGGGTGTTATGTGCATATTCAACAAATAAATTTGACAATCCTCAACAACGCAATATCCATCCTTCAAATTCAAATTCCCATTTCGGATGGATTTGACTTCAGTTCCAAAAAGCTCAATCCCGGCTTCAAAGACTTTCTCAACGGAGTAATTATGCCTCGCCTTCCTGTTTAAAGCAACTATTTTTCTAGATCTACTCTGCATAAGCCAATCATTTCCTTCTCAAATATTCACAATCTGCTCCTGTTTTCGATCGCTTTGGAAATCGTCATTTCATCTGCATATTGAAGCTCACCTCCAACAGGAACTCCATATGCAAGTCGAGAGGTTGTTATGTTAAAAGGCTTGAGCAATTTTGAGATATACATCGCTGTCGCTTCCCCCTCAACAGTTGGGCTAGTTGCCAATATGACCTCTGAAACCGCCCCGCTGCCAACTCTTTTTATAAGCTCTTTTATCGCCAATTTGTCTGGGCCAATTCCATCCAGCGGAGATATTAGTCCATGCAAAACGTGATATAATCCATTAAAACTTCGGGACTTTTCAAAAAGAATGATATCCCGAGACTGCTCAACAACGCAAATCATATCGCAATCTCTCGCGCTATTTGAGCATATCTCGCAAACATTTTGATCTGTTAAATTCTGACAAATTTCACACCTGCATATGTTTTGGCGCGCATCCATCAAAGTATCTGCAAAATTTTTAACTCGATTTTTGTCCAAAGTTAAAATATAAAAAGCCAGCTTCCAAGCAGATTTTCGGCCAATCCCGGGCAAAGACGCAAACTGCTCAGCAAGCTTTTTCAAAGTCAGCGCTTGGCCATACATCGCCTAAATCAACCCCGGAACAGAAAGACCTTGAGTTATTTTTTCTATTTCACTGTCTGTGTATGTGTCAACCTCGCTCATGGCCTCGTTAACTGCGCTTATTATCAAATCCTGAAGCATTTCAACATCATCAACCGAAACAACATCAGGTTTAATATCGAGAGATTTCAAGCTTTTGTCTCCCATGACAACCGCCCGAACAGCGCCTCCTCCAGACTGAGCCGAAAAGGTCATTTGCTCAATTTCCGCTGTCCTTTCCTGCATTTTTCTTTGAACATTTTGCAGCTTCTGAGCCATATCATTTTTTTGGCCTCCATAACCAAATGGCAATCTCGATTTCATAAATTTTCCTCCTAAATCAATTATAATTTGCAGTGACTAAAATTTAAAAATATTGGTGACAATTATTCAGAATCTATTCTTCATCAACAACAATTCCAGCTTTTTTGGCCGATTGCAAAATTTTTTCTAGTTTATTCTCATCATGCCTATTATTTTTCGATTTTTTTAAAAATATTCGATACTTTTTCCCTGTTCGCTTGGTGATAACACTTGTTATGAGAGTCTTTTTTTTCAAGACCATGTCCGAAACAATCGGACTTTGCGAGTCTATAAACAACCTGTCGTCAATGACAAAAGCCCTAGACCCAGCCAAAAATCCAGACAGCATCCCGGCTTGATCAACATCACGCAAATCGTCCAATATATCCTGCCAGCTGTCAAGCGGCTTTGCGTTCAACGCAGCGTTACGAGTTAAATTTTGAGGCGAAACATCATTTGACGCCAAATCAGGGCTTTGGAAATCAGAAGGAGTTTCAGGAATTTTCAAACCAAAATCACCTTTTTTGGACATATTCACAAATTTTTGACCAGAAATTTCACTTTTTCGAGAAGATTCAGGCTCAAAATCACAGCACAACTTCAAAACGCAAAGCTCCAGCCCAAGCCTCTTATTGGAAGAATTTTTCAAATCATCCGAACATTTCTGAAAAGAATCTAAAAATTCAACAACGTCTTTTAAATCGAGGCTTTTCGAAACAGCTTTTGCAGCATCATAAAATTCGCCACAATTCGCCCCCAAATCCGAATCAGACCCCAAAACAACAAGCAGCATAACCTGCCGATAAAACTGAATCAACTCTTCGCAAAGGCTTCCCATATCCTTAGAATTTTGATATAGCGAATCGATTATTTTAATGGCGCAAGAAGCATTTTTGCTTTTAAAAGCTTCGTGCAGATTCAAGATGTATGTTTTATCGACAAGCCCTAAAACATCGTTAACAGTTTTCAGGTCAACACAATCCGCGCAAGCTGCGCACTGATCCAATATGGATATGGCATCCCGAACCGACCCGTCAGAAAGCATGGCAATTTTTTCGGAGGCGTCTTTGGTTAAAGTGAAATCCTCTTTTGAAGATATATAAAGCAATCTGTTACTGATCGCTTTGGCGCAAACCCTGTGAAAATCAAAGCGCTGACACCGAGACAAAACAGTTGCCGGTATTTTATGGATCTCGGTTGTTGCCAGGATAAAAACGACATGACCGGGCGGCTCTTCCATTATCTTCAAAAGCGCGTTAAAAGCACTGTTTGACAACATATGGGCTTCATCTATTATGTATACACGATATCGACAAACGCCCGGGACAAAGCTCGCCTCATCTCTCAAAATTCTCACATCATTGACGCTGTTATTGCTGGCGCCGTCCATCTCGACAACATCCAAAACACTCCCATTTTCAAGCCCTTTGCAAATTTCACACCGACCGCATGGCTCTCCATCCGCTGAATCGAGGCAGTTGATCGCCCTAGAAAATATTTTAGCGCAAGTTGTCTTCCCAGTTCCTCTTGAGCCTGTGAACAGGTATGCGTGAGCTATTTTGTTTGCCTTTATTTCATTTTTCAAAGTCAGCGTGATGTGCTCTTGGGAAACAACATCATCAAAAACCCTCGGGCGCCACTTTCTGTAAAGCGCAACATACATTTTAAAAACGACACCCCCACCAAATGCTTGCAAACCTAAAAGCTCAAACAGCCCCAAAGGATCAAATTTTTATATTCTCACACGTGAACACTCAGGTGAGTCCATGACGCAGCGAAACATCTAATTAATGCTGCTCAGTTCCCTGCCTGACATGGTTCATAGAGTTCACCCGCACGGAGCCCGAATGTCCACATGTCAAAATACAAAAATAAGCGTTTTGATCATTATAACATACCTTATTTTAATTTGCAAGGGGTTTTTAATAAAAAATTTAGCAAAAAATTTTAAACTAAAACTAAATTAAATGTTTCCAGTAACAATATCTCTAATAATTGAAGGATTTCCCTTTCCTTTTGTTTCTTTTATACACTGCCCGACCAAATATCCCAAAACATTCGTTTTTCCCTTTTTATATTCATCAACAATTTTTTTATTACTATTTAGAATTTTTTTAACAACTGCCTCTAATTCATCGGTATTTGATATTTGTTCTAGTCCAAGGTCTAAAATTATTTCATCAACCGACCGGGAATTGTCTGATATAATTTTGTCAAACACTTTTTTCCCAGAAGAATTTGAAATTTTTCCGCTTTGGATATATATTATTATCCTGCTTAAATTTTCGGGCGTGATGATTTCGCTATAATTTTTATGACTTTTGTTAACATATTCAGAAATTATCCCCAAAATCCAGTTGGAAAGCATTTTTATGTTAATATTTTTGTTAATTTCCAGGGCTTTCTCAAAAAGACGAGCTTTTTCAAAATTTTCCGCAATCAGTTGAGCGTCAACCTGCCCAAGCCCAAGTTCGTTAATATATCTGATGGCTTTGTGGTTTGGCATTTGGGGAATTTGGCTTGATATTTTTTCAATTTCTTCTTGGGATATTGATATATTTTTGAGGTCGGGCTCAGGAAAATACCTGTAATCCTTCGAATTTTCTTTTGTTCTCATTGAAACCGTTTGAGATAATTTTTCATCCCATTTTCTGGTTTCTTGGCGGATTTGCTCTCCCGCTTCCAACGCCTCAATTTGGCGCCTATATTCATATTCTATCGCTTTGATAGCGCCGCTAAATGTGTTGACATTTTTCATTTCACATCTCGTTCCAAGCGCCTTTTGCCCAACCGGCCGAACCGAAACATTAACATCACATCTCATCGAGCCTTCCTGCATTTTTGCGTCAGAAATGTCAAGATATATCAAGTATGATTTAACAGTTTCAAGATATGCTTTAACCTCCTCCAGGGAGCGCATATCCGGCTTTGAAACGATCTCAATTAAAGGAATGCCACACCTGTTAAAATCAACAAGCGCCTCGTCAAAGCTTTGCATTTTTAAAAGCTTTCCCGCATCTTCTTCAATGTGGATTCTCTCTATTCCAATTCGTTTTATTTTTCCGCTTTTCAACAAAACGTCTAAATATCCATTCTCACATATCGGAATATCCGCCTGAGAAATTTGATATGCTTTTGGCAGGTCGGGATAAAAATAGTTTTTTCGATCCTGCTTGGAAATTTTGTTTATTTTGCAGTTTGTCGCAAGCCCCATTTTAACAGCATATTCAACAACTTTTTGGTTTAGAGTTGGCAAAGTCCCCGGCATTCCGGTGCATATGGGGCAGCAATTTGAGTTTGCCTCCAAACCAAATTTATTTCGACACGAGCAATATATTTTCGAATTAGTGGATAATTCAGCGTGGATTTCCAAGCCAACAACCAGTTCATATTTGTTCGACATCTAAAATTTCCCTCCTGTTTCAAATATTTGGCAATTTTATCTCATCAATCAAATTTTCGCAGCATTTTGCTATTTTTAGAAGCTTTTCCTCCTCAAAATGGCGACAAATCAGCTGAAATCCAATTGGAAGCCCATCTTTGCTCAAGCCACAAGGCAGGCTGATTGCTGGGACGCCGGCTATGTTTGAGGACGCGGTGTTCATGTCATTTGAGCGCATTTTAACTGGGTCATCAATTTCACATCCAATTTCAAAAGCAGCAGTCGGGACAGTTGGCGTTAAAATAACATCACACTTCTTGAAAGCTTCGCTAAATTCAAAAGATATTTTGTTTTGCAAAAGTTTTGCGCGCCTGTAGTACGCATCATAGTAGCCGGAAGACAGGACATATGTTCCAAGCATAATCCTTGTCTTGACCTCGTTTCCAAAGCCTTCAGCGCGAGTGTTTTCATACATCTGCGTTAACGTTTTATAGTTTTTTGCGCGATATCCATATCTGACCCCGTCGAACCTTGCCAAGTTTGATGAAGCCTCCGCCGAAGATATTATGTGATATGCGCTTAAAGCGTATTTTGTGTTTGGCAAAGATATTTCAAAAGTTTGCGCCCCGTTTTGCTCCAAAACTTTCAAAACATCCAAAGTCGCGTCTTTAACCTCATCGTCTATTTGATCTGAAAAATATTCCTTTGGAATCGCAATTTTTAGCCCCTTTAACATGGATATGTCTTGATTTTCAATTTCCCAGGAAAAGGGCGGAATCTGGGCGCTTGTTGAATCCAAATCGTCATGCCCACATATACTCAAATATAAAAGCGCAGCATCATCAACACATTTGGCTATTGGCCCAATCTGATCAAGCGAAGAAGCAAAAGCAACAAGCCCATACCTCGAAATTGCGCCATATGTTGGTTTGAGCCCAACAACCCCACAATATGAAGCTGGCTGCCTGATGGATCCTCCCGTGTCTGAGCCCAGAGAAAGGATTGCTTCTCCCGAAGCGACTGCGGCTGCGCTCCCCCCAGAGCTTCCTCCAGGAACAAAGTTTAGGTTATATGGATTTTTGGTCATTTTGAAATATGAAGTTTCGGTTGAAGACCCCATAGCAAATTCGTCCATGTTGAGCTTCCCAGTCATCACAGCATCAGCGTTTTTCAGCCTCCTAACAACCGTTGCGTCAAACGGAGAAACAAAGTTATAAAGCATTTTGGAAGCGCAGGTCGTGAGAATGTCTTTTGTGCATATATTGTCCTTGATTCCAATCGGAATTCCAGCCAGAGGCGACAGATTCTCCCCCCGAGAGATTTTTTGATCAACGGATTTTGCTGTTTCAATGGCCGTTTTTTCACACAAAGTGATATATGCCTGAACCTTTGGCTCGACGGATTTTATGCGCGAGAAGACGCTTTCTGAAAGCTCAAGCGCAGAAATTTCCTTTGATTTAATCATCTTTGAAAGCGCAGATGCTCGCATTTGGTATAGATTCATATAATATTTTCCTTTCTAGTCAATTTTTTTAGGGACGACAACACATCCCGCCTTAACTTGGGGCGCATTTTTGAGCATATCATTTCGATCAAACCCAAAATCTTTAACAACATCAGCCCGCAGCTGCATCACATTTTCGGGATTAAAAAAGTTTTCGTTTTTGTCAAATTCGGGCAGGTCTTTGATGCTTTGAATTATTCTGTTTAAATTTGCTTCAAACTTTTTTGCAACTGCTGCGTCGATTTTGATTCTGGATAATTTTGCTATTTTCATTATTTCTATGTCCATATTTTAAGCTCCTTTGCTTTAAAAATTAAGAATTTGAAAGCATTTCAAGCGCCTCATCTTCTCCGAGAATTTTGACGTTTAAATTTCTTGCTTTTTGAAGTTTAGAGCCAGCATTGTCTCCGGCGATCAGATAGCTTGTTTTGGATGATATGCTGGATGAAACCTTCCCGCCAAAATCCTCAATCATCTGCTTGACTTCGCTTCGAGTTTTGGTTTTTAATCTTCCTGTTATGGCAAATGTCAAATCCTTTAAAAAATTTTCCTTTTGGCCTTTTGAATTTGATTTCATATTCAGCCCTAACGAAGACAAGCGAAATATCAAAGACTTTGTTTGGTCAAGAGAAAAGAATTTTTCAATGTTTGCTGCTAAAACTGGGCCGATTCCATCAATTTTTGCAAGGTCATCAAGTCTTGACCCCATAAGTTCAAAAATATCGTCATAATTTCGGCAGAGCAATTTTGCAACGCTTGCGCCAACCCCCCTGATTCCAAGGCTAAAAACAAGCCTCCATAAAGGATTTTTCTTTGAATTTTCGATTGATTCAACCAGATTTTGAGCGGATTTATCTTTAAATCGCGAAAGCTTCATGACCTGATCTTTCGTTAAAGTATATATGTCGGAAACGTCGCAAACCAAACCGGATTGAATCAAAGCTTTAACATTGGCTTCGCCCAAACCAACAATGTCCATAGCCTCTCTAGACGCAAAGTGAACCAAATTCTGCGTGATCGTTGCGGGGCAGGACGGATTTTCGCATCTGGTTGCTGATTCTCCTTGGTTTCGAACCGCTAAACTGCCGCAAATTGGACAATTCGGAGGCAATTTATATAAAACGCTGTTTTTTGGGTGTTTTAGAGATTTTATGACTTCCGGTATAATTTCTCCAGCTTTTCTGACCAAAATTGTGTCCCCGATTCTGATGTCCTTTTTGTCGATAAAATCCTGGTTGTGAAGCGATGCTCTGCTAACGGTTGTTCCCGCGATGACGACAGGGTCAAATATGGCAACAGGCGTTAAAGTTCCCGTCCTTCCAACGTTGATTTCAATTGATTTAAGGGTCGTTTGCTTTTGCTCTGGGGGATATTTAAACGCGATCGCCCACCTGGGATTTTTAGCTGTTGAGCCAAGCTTTTGCCGATTTGCAAGCAAGTCCAGCTTAATGACCGCTCCGTCTATATCAAACGGATACTGGTTTCTTCTTTGGCCAATATTATTTATTTCCGCTATGCAATCTTCAATATTGTCGAAAATATTAGACTCGGGTATGGTCTGAAAACCAAGATTTTTAAGCATATTAATTGAATCGGAGTGGGAGATAATGTCAATCCCATCAAGGCGCTGAACATTAAAAACAATCGCCTCAAGCCCTCTTGACTGAACAACCAGAGGATCCTTTTGTCGCAAAGACCCAGCAGCTGCATTTCGAGGATTTTTAAAAGGAGTTTCGTTTGAATTTTTTTGGCTCAAGATCAAATCTTGAAATTTTTTTGTTGGCATGAAAACTTCTGCCCTAACTTCGAGAAAAGGAATGTTCCCTCCAATGGCTTGCGGAATTGAAGAAATCATTTTTAAATTTTGGGTCACATCCTCTCCAACAAATCCGTTGCCGCGCGTTGACCCCCGAACGAACTTCCCGTTTTCATATTCAAGCGAAACAGAAAGCCCGTCAACCTTAGGCTCAACGATATATGAAATTCCACAAATTTTTTCCCTAACTCGCTTGTCAAATTGTCGCAATTCACTAAAATCAAAAGCATCCTGCAAGCTGCCCATCTGAACCTTGTGAAAAACCTTTTTAAAAGAGGAAGAAGCAACGCCGCCAACATGCGCAATAGGCGATTTTTCAAGCCTATATTGAGGATATTTGTTTTCTAAATCCGCAAGTTTCCTGCTCAAAATATCATACTCATAATCAGAAATTTC
>CADBXQ010000025.1:3121-11592 GCA_902798675.1 Oscillospiraceae bacterium | reverse complement strand
TTTTCTAAATGGCAAAATTCCAGAGTTGTCAAACGATCAATATTTAAATCCACATGATACTGCAGTTAGAGAAGCACATAATATTTTAAGTGGAAGACATTTAGATCAAAACGATGATAAAGCATCTATCTTCAAAGAGTATATCTTTCAAAAACTCCTTGAATCCCAAGCAAAAATAATTCAAATCAAAAATGACGTTAAAAATAAAAAAAATAAACTCGACAATAATCAAGTGGTTTCTCTCGCTTCTTTAAACAAATATTCCAACAATCCAATAGTCAAACAAAAGATCAACATGATTAATGACTGCAAGCAAAATTGTCTGTACTTTGCCAACATGATTTTAAATGCAGATGCTTCGCTAAAAACAGTGCAGGATTGGCAAAAATCTTTCGATTTAAACTACACTGAAATGCAAAACAAAGCGCAAGAAGCGTTAGCATACATAAATGGCATCATAGACAATCCAAATAACTCAATTTTTAACAACGTGCCTAATACCAATTTTAATTCCTTTGGCTTTGCAAATATGCCCCGCAACAATTTTAATCCCTTTGGATTTAGTAACATGCCAAACAACAATTTTAGTCCCTTTAGATTTAGTAACATGCCAAACAACAACAATTTTAATCCCTTTAGCTTTGTAAATATGCCAGGCAACAATTTTAATCCCTTTGGATTTGCAAATATTCCCAACAACAATTTTAATCCCTTTAATTCTAACAATATGTCGAACGCCCATAGTGGCACAAGCCGATTTAATAACATCCATAACGTCACTGCACCAACTGCCATGATTCAAAATCAAATAAATCCGATAAATAATGCGCAATCAAAGAAAGATTTAGAGAATCGTTTCAAAAAGCTTTCATCGGGCAACCAACAAATCTCCGGTCCTTGTTGGTTATATGCAACAACAACTGCTATAAATGAGTTTAGAGACAGAACAAATAGCGGGCCAATAATAAAGCGTCAGCCTGGTGACTATCGTAAACATAGCCCTGTCGAGATCGCATACAAAGACGCCGGCTTTGAAAATCCGCTTTCAATTAACACTGGCGGCCCAAACGGCAAAGGAACTCAAGCCATATTGGATTATGCGCGTAAACAAGGGCTTGAAGCCAGAAATGTGCAGTTATTTAAACATGACAACCTAGGAGTGTCCAAAAATGAGTTAGTTAAAGTCACAGCCGATCTGCTCAAAGAGCATTTTAAATATCACAAATCTCCGGTTTTAGTTGAAGCCCCTTGGGGCGGTGGTGAATTTCACGAATTGACAATTGCAGGAATTGTTGGAAATGAGCTTTTGGTTATCAATTCAATAGGAGACACTATTACCTGGCAACCCATAGAAAAATTGTCTGACTACTGTAAAAATGAATATTACTTTAGCCTTATATTTTTCGGAGCCAGAGAAAACCAAAATTCAGAACATGAATCGCTCAATTTAGCAGGAATGCAAAATATAGATTCTTTAGAACACGCCAAAAATAATTTATTGAAATTTGCTCGCGATGATTTTAATATGAAATCGTTAATATACGACTATCAAACATTATAAAAAAATTGTGCTCGCTATTTTTGATGATAGTGGGCATATTTTTTATATAGACGCGCTTTTTCAAATGTTTTGTCAAATATACATACAACATTTTGCGAATTATTCACATCCCACAAAATATTTCAAAAAAATTCAAAAATAACCAAATTTTAACTTGACATTTTAAAAAATATGTATTATGCTTTAGATATAAAATGTCATTTTGTCATATATCGAAAGATTATCAAATTTCAAGGAGGTACTTGATAATGAAAAACAAAAAATTTTTAAAAAAATTATCGGCAGTGATCATCGGGTTCTGTCTCGGAGTCTCGTCGATGGCTTCAGTTGGAGCGATTTCTCCAATTCGTCTTTGGAAAAAAATATCTACATATGATAACCAAAACACTATTTTACAAGACTATGACAAGGACATAAAAAAAGATTTATTAGAAAATGATTTTAGCGTTTTGGAAGTTGACGAGGCCAAGAAAAACATATTATCCGGAAGAATTTGTGAATTTAGAAGATATATGCTAAAAAAACTTATGGCTGCAAATGAAAAAGCAGCTGATTTAAGGGAAAAAATTATAGAAAGGGTCGCGCTCATAACAGAAAAATCAACCCTAACTTGCCTTAATGGGCTCAAAAGCTACTCCCACCATGACGAAATAGGGCAAAAAATTAATGATATAGAAGCTTTAGTTAAAGAATGTGAAAAATTTTCAAATGAAATTTCAAAAAACAATAATCTTTCAATCAAAATTTTACAGGATTATAAATCAAAAATCAATGAAAATTTTAACAAAATGAAACAGCTTTTATTTGAAGCGTCAAAACGCATAGAAGAATTAAAAAACAACGATGCTTTCAAAAAATCCCAATCCCAACAGCCAAGCTCCCAAAATGCTCAAGCTAAATCAAAGTTGCAAAGCCGCTTTGAAAATCTCAAATCAGGCCATCAAATAATCTCCGGTCCTTGCTGGCTATATGCAGCCCAAACAGCAATAAACGAATTCAGAGACAGGACAAATTCCGGTCAAATAATCAAAAGAAATCCCGATGATAACAGGATATACAGCGATGTTGAGCTTGAATATTTAAAAAAATTTGAAAATCCATTTGGCCTAAACCCAAATAAGATAAACGGCAAAACCGCGTATGACATATTGGATTATATACATGCCAATGGAATCGAAGCAAGGCGTGTTGTTGCGTATAGGCATGCGTATTTGAGGTTTTTTCAGGATAATCTTTTTTCATTTGTTGAAAATTTAATCCGCGAGCATTTTAAAAACCACACATCTCCAATTTTAGTTTATAGAAAAGTTGGAAATGTTTGGCACGAGGAAGCTATTGCCGGAGTTGTTGAAGATGAATTTTTGACAGTTAATTCAGCGTCAGATTCTCTAGATTGGCGCCCCGTAGGTCGACTAAGTGAATATCTCAATAGCAAAAACTTTTTTGAGGCTATATTTTTGGGCAACGCCAGGACCGCGCAATCGGTGGATAAAGAGCTTCTTTTAGTGCCTATTCCAAATATAAAAAATTTTAACAAAGCTAAAGACAATTTATTGAAATTTGCTCGCGATGATTTTAATATGAAATCATTAATATGATTATTAAATATTATAAAAAATTGTGCTCGCTATTTTTGATGATAGTGGGCATATTTTTATATAGACGCACTTTTTCAAATGTTTCATAAAATATATATAACATTTTGCGAATTATTCACATTCAACAAAATTTTAAAAAAACACCGCTCACTATTTACTTAAACAGTGAGCGGTTCTTTTGAGGAGTTTTGGAGTTTTTTCTAGACAATTGGAACGATGAGCATTGTTTTGTTTGCGATAACATCATCTTCCAGGTTGTTTGCATCCATTATGGCTTTTGGCGATGTGCAAAACTTTTTTGCTATGTTCCAGACGCTATCTCCATGCTCCGGATAGTATAATGTCAAAGCTGAATTTGATTTTTCTTTCGGCTTGGTTTCGTCTAAAATCAAATCCGAAAGAGTCATAAATTTTTCATTGCAAAAAACAAAACCCCCAATGTTGATATATATTTTCATTTCCAAGCTTCCATTTAAAATTTCGTGGTCAATTTTAGTAATTACTAGATTAACGTCAAGGTCAACGCTTTCTTTTTCAATGTCCTTTTTTAATTTGAATTCAATTGGGATGGTTTTTTCTAAAATTTCAGCCCCCTCTTCCTCGTTCTGTCCCAATATCGCAACGCTTAATCTGGCTTTAAATAAAAATCCATCGCTAACTCTTTCATGAGATATATCCGTTATATTAGCATATATATCACACAATTTATAAAAATCAAACTTTTCAATCGTCTCATTCAAAACGATATTTTCATTTATTAGAGATAAAACATTTGAGGAATTGATCTCTTTAATTGTCGTGTTGATCTCATATTCTGTTGAATCCGCATCTGTCACCAGGTTCACATTCTTTGAAATCATAGCACACCCATTAACAGTCACATCGGCGTCCACGTTCAAAACCGATCCGTTTTCAGCCAAATCACCACTAATTGAAGTCACATCATACCGCACATCACACAAAAAGTCCTCCTCAATTCCCATCATATCAATAATTTGACTGATCTGCGTTGTCGTTTTGCTCAAAATTGGCGTGTTTTTGCCTTGAGGACAATATAAAACGGATATGTAGGCCTCCCCTTTTGTTATGGCCTTGTTTGAAATGATTTTGCATTCACTAGCAACAGAATTTATTCTAATATCTAATATTTCCTGAGCAGGTGGATTTAATTCAATTTGTTCAGATATTCCAAACTGTCGAGTTGTCCAGATTTGATCAGACGTTATCGAAGCCGAGTTGCAATTCAGCTCAATGCCTTCTTTTTCCGCGTCGCTCAAAATCATTTCTTCTCTTTGCCCTTGAACCTTTAAAAATATCGTCAATGAGCCCTTAACGTCTATTTTTCTCGGGCTAACTATTCGACAGTTCGCATAGTTTGTTTTAACATCATAAAATATTGCTTCTTGTACTGGCTCGCTTTTTAGCTTAATGGTTTTTGAAAACGGTATATTTTGCCGAAGAGTCCTCAAAAAGCCGTTTTCCTCATCAACATAAATCAGCTTCATAACCGCCTCACCGTCAAGCGTGATTTGATCTCCAGAAGTCCTGCATGAGCAAATGTGTGGTTCAAGCCTAAACTGAAGCATTTTAAATATTCCGGGATAATAATCCGGCAATTGATATTCCAATTCAATCGGCTGTTCCAGCGCCCCATTATAGATTTCCTGATTAATTTTCACAGTTTCATGCGAAAGATTTGGCTCCATATTTTCACTCCTTTTTTTATAATACACACTAATTATATTCGATTTTTATATAGATTATGCATAATCTAAAACCGCAATTTCTAAAATAACAAATTTTGTGCAAATCGCCAATATTTTATCTAAAAATTTTTATTAAAAAATTAAATATTCTAATATGTCAAAGATTAAATAATATTTCTGAACTAAACCATCAACTAAAATTGGTAAAAATTACCAAAATGCCAGCAAATTTGCTCTGCTTTATTATTCGACATTAATTGACAATATTTTCCAAAACTGATATAATTTGTGTATTGAGATATCTTTTATCATGGCGGGTGTTGGAGCATGGGCAATCCATCAAAAATCAAATTGAAGACCCAGGATTCAAATTCTAATGTTGTGAAATCTCTGGAAAGAATATCAAATGGCAATTTCCCAAGAACAGATAACAGAAGTTTTAAATTATTCAGCACTCTTGCCACCTGTTTGATGTGCGTTTTAATTGGCATATGTCTGACTCCTGCGCTGACTCAAAAACAAAATAAAAACGTCTTCATTAGACACAATCAGCCTGCAAATGCTAGCGAAGTTAAAGAGACGGCTGCTAAAGACGCGAAATGCCGCTGTAAAAATTGCAAAAACAAATCCGGCAACAAAAAGCCGAAAATGAAAAAATCCAAGAAAAAGCCTGATCCTGTCCCAGATGGTGGAAGTTCTGGAGGAGTTGGGTTGCTTGGAGATGAGGTTATGTCTGGGTTGCGCGATTTTCCATATCACAGCAATAAATTCGGAAATTCTGTGTCTAATGTTTTGAATGGAAACCTTATATCAGAAGAAGACGACTGGTTATACTACATAGATTATGATGATTCTTGCTTTGTTTATAGGACAAATTTGACGTCTGGCGAGACGGAACGCGTTTTAGACGTTGCGTGCGATGAGATTTGCGTTTTTAAAAACAAACTATATGCAAAATGCAGGGAAATTGATAAATGTTTGATGACATACGACTTTTTCAAAAAACAATATTCAAATAACGTCGCTGCTGGAGATCGCTTTATTAGCGTGGGTTCTGGGTGCGTAATATCTTGCGATGACTTCAACATATATAAAAGCTATGATAACGATGTGGGATCTTTTGAAAAAGCAATAATATATTCTGGAAATATTACACAATGTGCTATGCATAATGATTCTGTTTACTTTATTGAGTCTGGGAACTTATTTTCGATGGATATTAACGGGGAAAATCAAAAGTTGCTCAAAGAAAATGTCCAAACTTTTTCAATAGACAATTCGAAAATATATTACCTTTCAAACAACAAGTTATATTCTCTAGATGATGACGCTTTAATGTCCGATATTTCTATGAATGTCATAAATATATATAATGATGCTATATATTTTAGCAACGCTGATGATAGTGGAAAGCTATATTCCATGAATCTTGATGGAACTCAAGTTAAAAAATTATCCGACTTTTACGCTGAGAAAATCTGCGTCACTCCCCACAAAATTGCAATCAAAACCGAATCCGGCCAAATCATATTAAATTTATAGTTGGGCTTTTTAGATTTTAATCTATCTGACCGGCGCAAGGCTCAAAATTTCTAGCTCCTCATTTGCCGCGTTTATGACGATTTTGTCCCCTTTTCTGGCGTTTCCTTTTAAAATTTTGTCTGAAATTAGATCTTCAACTTCCCTCGTTATAACATTTTTTATTCCTCTTGCTCCTTTGTGTTTATCAATATCACAATTTAAGATATATTTAACAACAGATTCATCAAAAACCAATTTATATCCTAAATTTTTCATTCTTTTTTTAAGCTGATTGAGATGCTTCAGGGTTATGAGTTTCAGTGTTTGATATGACAATTTGTCAAAAACTATGATTTCATCTAATCTGCCCAAAAATTCTGGCGTGAATGTTTTTTTCAGCTCATTTTTAATAACCTTCATTGAAAAGTTTTGATCTTGATTTTCTGCGGCGAATCCGATGTTTTTTTCTTTTTCCAAGATCTCTGAAGCCAAATTTGATGTTAAAATTATTATGCAGTTTTTAAAATTGATTTTTCTCCCATGGGAATCCGTCAAAATTCCGTCATCCATGATTTGAAGCAACATATTATAAACATCTTTGTGAGCTTTTTCGATTTCGTCAAACAAAACAACAGAATATGGCTTTCGGCGAATTTGATCTGTCAAACGGCCGCTTGTTTCAAACCCAACATAGCCTGGCGGAGCGCCGATCAATTTTGAAACAGAATGCGGCTCCATATATTCAGACATATCCAACTTTATTAGATTTTTCTCATTTCCAAACATAGCAACCGAAAGTTCACGACACAAAGCTGTTTTTCCAACCCCAGTCGGCCCAACAAACATAAAATTCCCAATTGGCCTGTTTTCGCAGCTTATTCCGGTTCTGTTTCTCTTTATGGCGCGAGTCAAGGTCGCTATGGCTTTCTCTTGCCCAAATATTCGACTTTTTATTTCGGATTCCAAAAACATCAACCTTTGGCGTTCGCTTTTTGTTATTTGAGAAACAGGAACTCCGGTCCAACAGGAAACAACATCCGCAACATCATCATCCGTGACAATTGTTTCCTCTGAGCCATGCTCTAAAACGCCTGTTGCGGTCTTTTTATCGAAAATTTTTGCTGGAATTTGGCTTTTCATCTGGGCCAGAACAAATGTCTTTCTTTTAATTTCGTTGTGAAATCGTTTTCTTGAAGCCGCCTCATCTATTAAATCTATGGCCTTATCCGGCAAAAATCTATCATTAATGTATCTTTTAGACAATTTAATCGCTGATTTTATTGCCGTGTCAGATATTTTCAACTTGTGAAATGCTTCATATTTTTCCTTAAGTCCAAACAAAATGTTCTCTGTTTCCTCCTCATCGGGTTCATTGACAAGTATGGGCTGAAGCCTTCTCTCGAGCGCAGAATCTTTTTCAATCTCCCGCGAATATTCCTCAGGCGTTGTCGCTCCAATCAACTGAATGTCTCCTCGCGCCATCTTCGGCTTTAATATGTTCGCAGCATCTATCGCGCCGTCTGCAGCTCCTGCTCCAACTATGTTTTGAATTTCATCTAAAAATAAAATGATGTTTTTGCTGGCTTCAACCTCGTCTAGAATCGATTTGATTCTCTCCTCAAAATCCCCTCTATATTTAGCCCCAGACAACATGGCCGAAAAATCCAATGATATGACTTTCTTGTTTTTGAGGCTGTCCGGAACGTCTCTGTGTATGATTTTCAACGCAAGCCCCTCAACAACCGCCGTCTTTCCAACGCCCGGCTCCCCAATCAAACACGGATTATTCTTTTTTCTTCTTGTCAATATTTGAATTATTCTCTCAACCTCAACCTCTCTCCCAACCAGCGGATCGATCTTGCCTTCTTGCGCAAGCCAAGTTAAATCCTTGCCATATTTTTGCAAAATATTTTGTTTGCTGCTGACTTTTTTTGTTTTTTTAATCTGCTTATACACATCACAGTCATAAGACAAACACTGGGCGTATATTTCTCGATATGCCCCGCCTATTTCCTGCAAAATCAACATGCCATAACTTTCTTTTTCCTGCAAAAACTCAATCAACAAATGCTCTGTTCCTGCAAG
>CADBXQ010000025.1:0-3028 GCA_902798675.1 Oscillospiraceae bacterium | reverse complement strand
AAATATTTATAGTTTTTGTTTAAAATAAAAGCAGAAACACTATCCGAAACAACCGCCAAACCATATAATAAATGTTCCGTTCCAACACAACCATAACCCAACTTTTCAGCTTCAGCCAAAGCCGATTGCAGCGCTTCACACGCAAGATCTGTAAACCCTGAAAATTTATACATAGTCTCCCTCCTTTTAACAATAAAATTATAGCGCAAAGCCTTTTAAAAATTAAGGCGAATTATATACATACACATAAAAAATTTTGAATTATCACAAAAATTCCATTCCATACATAATATGCAATATAACTTAACCAAAGGAGGAAAGCGCAATGTGTTGTAATAACGGACCATTCGGTGGTGGAAACTGCTGCTGCATAATCATCATTCTCATCCTAATCTGTTGCTGCTGTGGCGGATCTGGATTTGGCGGCGGATGTGGCTGCTGCGACTAAAACTTTAAATAAAAAAACAGGGAGCACATTTCTCCCTGATATACATAAATTTTCAAACAAAGTCAAAAAATCAATAAAAATCCTGTTTTTTATGACAACACATTGAGAATTTAAAATAAATTTTTCACTCTAATTTTTTTCTTTTCATTTCATTTTTATATTCTTTAGTCATTTTTATGACCTGCGGACTCAGCAAAACCAAGCTAACCAAATTCGGAGACACCATCATAATATTTGATATATCAGACAGTTTCCAAACCAAATCCATGGCGCAAACCCCCCCAAAACAAATAGAAATAATATAAATAATTTGATATGGCAGAATGACTTTTTTTCCAAAAATATATTTTATCGCTTGCTCACCATAGTATGACCAGCTCATGATCGTTGTGAACCCAAATAAAGCCGTGCACAAAGCTATAACAAAATTAGCACCCGATCCGATCTGAGATGAAAAAGCTCTCATCGTCATTTCTCCACCATCAAAAGGACCCTCAAACGCCCCCGTGACTATAATGACAAGCGCGGTCATGGTGCACATGATGATTGTGTTGAAAAAGACTTCAAAAACTCCCCACTGACCCTGTTTAACAGGCGACTTTGCATTCGAAGCTGCGTGAGCTATTGGAGAGGTTCCCATTCCCGCCTCATTTGCAAAAACGCCCCTGGCAACGCCATATCTCATAGCAACCATAATCCCATATCCTGCTCCTCCGGAGACAGTCGCCCTTAAATTAAAGGCTCTTTCAACAATCAGCCGGAATGCTTCTGGTATAAAGGAACAATTTTTAACCAAAACGAAAACAGACACCAAAACATACAGGATGGACATAAACGGAACTATTTTGGAAGCAACCGAACTCAAGCGCTTTATTCCGCCAATTACAACCACTGCGCAAACAACGGTTATCACAATCGACGTCGCAAGCTGTGGAAAACCAAAACCTCTTTCCAAGGCGACAGCAGTCGCATTTGTTTGAACAGTGCTGCCCATGCCAAAAGACGCAAAAATGCAAACAGCTGCAAAAAGTTTTCCCATGGGCTTCCATCCTAAACCTTGCTCCATTATATACATCGGCCCGCCATAAAACCCATTCTCATCGGATTTGCGGTATTTTATACATAAAACAATTTCAAAATATTTAGTCATCATTCCAAAAAAAGCGCTAACCCACATCCAAAAAACTGCTCCAGGCCCTCCAGCTGCGATTGCTGTCGCGACTCCGATTATATTTCCTGTTCCCAAGCTCCCAGCCAAAGCCGTTGAAACAGCTTGAAACGGAGATATTCCCTTGCCACCATTATTTTTACCGGAAGTTAAACTGCCAATCGTGTTTTTGAGAATGTCCTTAAAATGAAAAATTTGAAAAAACCCGGTTGCAACAGTGAAATATATTCCAACGCCTATGATAAAAATCAGCGTAAACGGCCCCCACAGCAAAGAAGAAAGTTGATCAAAAAAATCATTTATAAAATCCATAAATTCACCTCGTCGTTTTAATAAAGATACAAACACGCATACATATGCTCTGATTTCGTAAAGCTTTTCAACAATTTATTAAATGCATATTAAAGAGAAAATAAAACATCTTGCTCATAAGCTGATAAACCTTCAAAAATCGTCAATATCTTCAATAAAAATCAATTTTAAAAATTTTGGAAATATAGCTAATATAACGCTTTAAATTCAAGCTTCAACATCATCCAACAAAATAATTATATCACAAACCATTTTTAATTTCAACTAAAAAATAAATTTTTTTTAAAATATTTCTTGACAAACTCAATTTTAGGTATTATAATATTTTTAGAGTTGATTTTTGACCAGCCGATGTGTCGGAATTGGCAGACGAGACGGACTCAAAATCCGTTGCTCGCGAGGGCGTGTGGGTTCAAGTCCCACCATCGGCACCAATTTTTCCAAGTGTTTGTTTTTGTTTGTTGCCTTTTTGTTTAAATTTTAAGGCTTGGTTTGATTTTTTGAAAGGTGATATGGTTTTTCTTTAATTAAACTAAAAGAACAGTCTATTTGACTGCTCTTGGGTCTGTTTATTTTTACTGTATCGGTGTTACAACTATATTCGACGCGCTGATTCCCGTTGTTCCAATGATTATGTCCTTTATTTGGGCTGCTTGTTGCGCGTTCATGTCTGGCGCTTTAACAGTGACATTGACTCTGTCCGCTTCAACATACGCGACGCAATCTTCAAATCCCTTTGCTTTAACTTGATTTTCTATTGAAGTTTCTTGTTCGTTCATCTCAGTAATCTTTAAGGCTTGCGTTGTTGCGTTTGCTTTTTGGTCGCCGGTGATCTCCGAAGAAGACAGGAGTTTGTTTATGTCCTCAGCTGCTTCGTCATGTGAATTCTTTTTGTCAAGTCTTGCCTGGGTAAAATAGTCATTTATTTTTGGGGTTGAAACCAGTTCCGCCTCTCCATAGTTTTGGCCTGAGTTGCTTTGGGACTTTGATGATGCCCCCAAAATGTCCATAACGCTTATTGCTCCCTCGTCTCCTGCAGCAAATTGCCAGTTGAGATAGACCGCTATTCCCAAAATTAAAACCAGTGATGAAATTATGAT
>CADBXQ010000024.1:13313-26004 GCA_902798675.1 Oscillospiraceae bacterium | reverse complement strand
CTTTTGATGGTGAAATCATCTCCGTTGAGCCATACAGCGGATTTTCTTTGGTTGAAGCGGGGGATTTTGTGACAAAAAATCAACTTTTAGTCAGCGGAATACAAGAAATTGAAAACAGCGATGAAGTCATATATTCCCATGCAGATGCTAAAATTATAGCTAAAGTTGAAAGAAATAACGAAATTAGATGTCAAAAATTTATTACTAGATCTCAAAAAACCGGAACTAGACAAAATAAAAAGAACCTATTATTATTTTGCTTTAAAATTCCAATGGATTTTCAGCGAATTAAAGAAAATGCGGTTAAATCCGAAGAAAGTTTAGAACCTGTTGAATTATTTGGAATAAGACTGCCGATTTTTGTGCAAAATAATATTTATGATATATATGATGAAACTGATGTTGATGGTGATTTTGAACAAATCAGGCGAATGCTTGCAAATGATCAGCAAAAATGGGAGCTTAAAGAGCTTGCTGGCAGCAAAATAATAAGTCGAAGTTACATCTTTGAAGAAAGCGATTCTGAGCTTATTTTAAAGGCAAAAATCAATGTTGAGCAAAGAATAGATGAAAAACATCCAATCCAAATGCAATAATTTTTTTGTGCAATTTCCACAATTATCTGCAAAAAAGTTTTATTTTTTGAAATTTTGTGATATAATGTTCCTGGCTGGTTTGACAGGGGGATGTTTTTCGTTTTTTTATTAATATTGTCTTAAATTTGATAATTGGAGGAATATTAATTTATATGTATGAACAATCTATCAATGCAGATGAAATTCAAAACATTTTTGATTTGTTTGGTAGTTTTGATAGTAATATTAAATTAATTCAAAAGAATTTCGATGTTAAAATAATTAACAGGGGAAGTGATATAAAAATATATGGCGAACCCGAAGATGTTTCTTCTGTTAAAAAAATTATCGATGCCATGATATATTGTCTTAAAAATCAAGAAATTTTAGATGATCAAAAGATATTATATATTATATCTCAAGTTGAAAATAAAAAATCAGATATAATTGAAAAACCCTTTAATGAGTGCGTTTTCATAACCGAAAATGGACGTTCGATAGTTGCAAAAACGGCTGCTCAAAAAAAATATATTGATTCGATAGAAAATAGTGTCGTGACGTTTGGAATTGGGCCTGCGGGGACAGGAAAGACATATATTTCCGTTGCGCTGGCGGCCAAAGCTTTGAAATTTCGCCGTGTTGACAGGATTGTTTTGACCAGGCCCGCTGTTGAAGTCGGGGAGAGTTTGGGCTTTTTGCCGGGGGATTTGCAAAGCAAGATTGATCCATATCTCAGGCCGCTTTATGACGCGTTGTTTGATATAGTCGGAGTGAATGGTTTTAGCAAGAATATGCAGCAAAAAAACATAGAAATCGCTCCTTTAGCGTATATGCGTGGACGAACTTTAAATAACAGTTTTATAATTTTGGATGAAGCCCAAAACACAACGCCCGAGCAGATGAAAATGTTTTTAACCAGGCTTGGATTCGGCTCGAAAGTTGTTATCACCGGCGATATTACGCAAGTTGATTTGCCCAAAAATAAAAAGTCCGGCCTGGTTGAGGCGAGTAAAATTTTGAAAGGGATAGATGGCATTGAATTTGTTAGATTTGACAAAAGAGATGTCGTCAGGCATAAATTAGTTAAAGATATTATCGAGGCGTATAATAATTACGATTCTATATAAAATAAATGTTGATATTTGAAAATATATATAACCGAAAAGTGGGGAAGCGAAGTTGGGAAAAATTAAGGTTTTAATCAAAAATAATCAAGATATTTGTAAAATACCGAGTGGTGTTAGATTTTTGATAAAGCGTTCTTGCAGGGCCGTTTTACAACTAGAAAATTTTAGAGACGATGCTGAAATAAGCGTTTTTTTCATAGATAATAGACAAATACGAGATTTAAATTTCAAATATAGACAAAAAGACGCCGCAACAGATGTCCTCTCATTTCCAACATATGACGGAAAAAATTATACATATAGTGGAGATGGAGTGGCGATACTTGGGGATATTGTGATTTCTTTTGAAAAAGCTGTTAAGCAAGCTCGAGAAAATAACCACTCTTTGCAGCGAGAATTAGCGTATTTGTCGGTTCATTCTATGCTGCATCTACTGAACTATAATCATGAAAACGGCGGATTTGAGGAGGTTCGTATGCGAGAAAAGGAAGAAATGATTTTGAGCCAAATTGGCCTAAACCGAAGCGTCACATATGCAGCATTTGGTCATGAAGATTAGTTGGAGCGAGTTTCGCAGCTTGAGAAAAAGCTTTGTCTACGCAATTCGAGGAGTTTTATATTGCGTAGGTAATGAGCGAAATATGAGGGTGCATATTGCTGTTGCTGCGAATGTTTTGTTATTTTCGACGATATGCGAACTCAGCAGAATGGAGTATGGATTGCTATTTTTTACAATAGGCTTGGTTTTGATGTGTGAAATGATAAACACATCCATAGAGACGCTTGTTAACTTGGGCTCCCCAACATATCACACTTTGGCAAGGATTGCTAAAGACGTTTCCGCAGGCGCGGTTTTGGTTGCGGCTGCTGTTTCTGTTGTTGTTGGATTGTGCATATTTTTACAAACTGAACGAATATTTTCAGCTTTTTCGAAAATATTTGACAACCCTTTGTTAATTATTTTGTTTTTTGTTTCCATTATTGGCGGGTTGGTTTTTGTTTTTAAAGGCTTTAAGATCAAACTGCCGAAAAAATCAGAGAAGATTGGCAAGGTTAAAATATATAAACCAGAAAAGAAAAACAATATTTAGTAATATATTTTTAATAGAGCGTGATGTTTATGGAAAATAGTAGAACTGTTTTTGTTGCTGTTGTTGGAAAGCCAAATGTTGGAAAATCTTCGCTGATTAATGCTTTGGTTGGAAAAAAAATAACAATAGTCTCAAAAAAACCTCAAACAACAAGGAATAGAATTTTCGGTGTTTTAACTAAAAATCTTGATCAGTATGTTTTTTTAGACACTCCTGGTTTATTTCACGCTAAAGATAAATTGGGGCAAAACATGGTTAAAACTGTTAAAGATAGCGTCAGTTCGGTTGATTTAATTGTGATGGTTGTTGAACCAAATGATAAAATATCTAAAGCAGAAACTCATTTTATCAGTAATTTTCAACATAGTCAAATACCTGTGATTTTAGTGATAAATAAAATAGACTTGATTTCAAATAAAATCGAATTAATGGATATTATTTCAAAATATAATAATATATATGAATTCAAATCAACTTTTTTGGTATCAGCTTTGTTTAAAGATGGGCTGGAAGATTTAATGCAAGAAATTCGAAAATATTTGATTTATAGCAATCATTTTTTTCCTGATGATATGGTCACGGATCGGTCTGAACATTTTATTGCTGCAGAAATTTTGCGAGAAAAATTGCTGACAAATATGCGTGAAGAAATTCCCCACGGGACAGCGGTCTTGACCGAAAAAATTAGAGAGACAGGTAATATTTTAAACATAGACTGCTTAATATATTGTTTAAGGCCAAATCATAAAGGCATGATAATTGGAAAAAATGGGAAAATGCTCAAAAAAATTGCAACCCAAGCGAGACTGGATATGGAAAATTTCTTTAAATGCAGGGTAAATTTGAAATGTTGGGTTAAAGTTAAGGATGATTGGAAAAATAAAGACAACTATTTGAAAATTTTAGGACTAAACGCTAATAATTGAATTGTTTTTTAAATTTCAGATTCGCATTACAGCTTTTTGAGTATAAAAAAATCATCTCTTGTTAATAATATTTTTAAGGGAGAGATGAGCTTTGGAGAGGGAAGATAAGGAGTGGAAAATTTTCGAAAAAACCGGGCGAATAGAGGATTATTTACGTTATTCTAAAACGAGACGGGAGAAAAAAGATGCATTTAAAAATTGCAGGGATAGTTCTGAAGCAAAAAAAATCTATAGGTGAACAAAAATATTTAACTTTATTGACCTCGCAAAAAGGAATCATCGATGCTAAACTTCGAATTTTCGGCAAAATGAACAAAAATATTAGTAGAAATATTAATGTTTTGGGTTATTATTATTTTGATATCTTTGACGGAAATCATGGATATATCGTGGATTCGGCTGAAATAATAGAATCGTTTTTTAATTTAAGATATTGTCCGAAAAAATTAGCACTTGCGCAATATTTTTGTGAACTTACATATTTGTTTGTCCCGTCCAAGCAACGGGCCCTCCGGCATCTAAATTTGTTGCTAAATTCTTTGTGGCTTCTAGAAAAAAATATATATAGTCATGATTTTATAAAATGTGTTTTTGAGCTTAGGCTTTTGTCTTTGTCTGGATACATGCCCAATTTGGTTGGGTGTAAAATTTGTTGCAACTATGAAAAAGAAACGATGTTTTATGTTCCTTTTCGAGGCGAGTTGATATGTTCGGACTGTTTGGAAAATATTAACCAAAAGTATGATATATATATATAAAGATGACAAAGATATTTTTAAATTTAAGATTAAGCCTGATCAATTAGAATATCTTTCAAGTTTAACAGAAAAAACCGTCTTGATTTTTACCGAAAAAGAACTTTCAACTTTAAAAATTTATCACCAATTTAATGAAGAATTTAGGTGAAGCATAATGAAAAATTTTAAAAAATATTGTGAAATGTTAGAATTAGATAAAATTTTTAATATGGTTTCTGAATTTGCTCACTGTGATGAAACAAAGGAACTTGTCAAAAATTTGCAACCGTCTTCAAATTTAATTGATGTTAAGCGACTTGTTGGGCAAACGGACGAGGCTTTTGTTATGATGTGTCGATTTGGAAATCCAGAATTTGTTGCGGTTTTTAGTCCGCTTGAAAGTTTAAACCGAGCCGCTGCTGGAATATCAATGAATTTACACGAACTGTTGAATGTTGGGCGTGTTTTTCGTCAGTCGCGATTTTTTAAGACTTTTTTCAAAAAAAGCCCAAATGAACTTAAATATTTAACCGATTATATTAAAAATTTGACGCTTAATGATGAACTGGAGAGGTTAATTTTCAAAAGCATTTTGTCTGATGAAACAATTTCGGATGATGCGAGTTCAAAGCTGAAAGCGTTGAGAAATTCTTTTCGAAAGCAGCAGCAAAAAATCAGGGATATCCTTGAAGGCCTAACCAAAGGCTCTTCGCAAAAATATTTGCAGGACAACATAATCACAATGCGTGATAATAGATATGTTGTTCCGGTTAAAATTGAATATAAAAATGAAATTCCCGGCCTGATTCACGACGTTTCTTCAAGCGGATCGACAGTTTTTATTGAGCCTTCAAATGTCGTTAGCGCTAACAATGAGCTGAGAGTGATTTTGGCTAAAGAAAAAGAGGAAATTAGCCGAATTTTGGCTGGCCTAACTTCAAAGTGTTTGGATTTTTCAGAATCAATAAAACAAAATTATATCAACATTTTGCAACTAGATCTAATATTTTCTAAAGCTAAGTTTTCTTGCGAAATAAATGCAACTATGCCAGAAATAGTCGATGATGGTCAAATATATTTAAAAAATGCACGCCATCCTCTTATAGATAAAAAACTCGTTGTTCCAATAAATATTGAACTGGGCGGGAAATTTAAGAGTTTGATCATAACAGGGCCGAACACTGGCGGCAAGACGGTTGCTTTAAAGACAGTTGGACTTTTGACTTTGATGGTTATGTGTGGACTTTTGATACCTGTTTCCGAGGGGAGTAAAATATCTGTTTTCAGTCATATATTAGTCGACATAGGCGATGGACAAAGCATAGAAAACTCCCTATCCACATTTTCTTCCCACATGATCAACATAGTTTCAATTTTGCAAGATGTTGACGACAAATCGCTTGTTTTGATAGACGAACTTGGCTCCGGAACCGATCCTGAAGAGGGGGCAGCTTTGGCGGTTGCAATTGTTGAAAACATATCCGCAAAAAATGCCCGCCTCATCGCAACAACTCACTACACAGAACTGAAAATGTATGCTCTGGAAAAAGATGATGTTGAAAACGCTTGCTTTGAATTCGACATAAAGCATTTAGCGCCAACATATAATCTGTTGATCGGGGTTCCGGGGCAGTCAAATGCGTTTGCTATATCTCAAAAAATGGGCCTGGATCCAAATTTAATACACAGAGCGCAGGAGTTATTATCCAGCCAAAAAAGCGACTTTATAAAAATTGTGAACAAATTCCCGGTGACCGACAGCGGCCTGGCGCTGCCCTGCGGGGCCAGCTGCCGCTGGAGCGGGGAGTAAAGCGGAAACTATGAGCGAACCGATCATCAAAATCGAAAACGTCAGCTATACCTACGGCGAGGCGAAGGAGCCGGCGCTGCGGAGCCAGCTGTCGGTGGTTTTCGTCCAGGATGCGTTGCGTGTGTAATTGTTGACGGCGTTCGGGCAGAGTCAAATCGAATTTTGAATCAACTCAAAGAGATAAAAAAGCGGCAAGATAAAGAAAATATAGATCAATTGATTAACACTACAAATTCGGTCATAAAAAATTCAGTTGACAATTTATATGAAAAAGCAAATCCTGTGATTATTCGGCAAAATGAACAATATTTGCTGCCTAGAAACTTGAAAATTGGTGATAATGTACTAATTTATGATATAGATAAAACAGGGGAAGTCCTGAGCGAGCCGGATCGAAGCGGAAAAGTTTTGGTCAGGATGGGTCAAATAAATATGAGGGTTGATCTAAAAAACCTGCGCTTGATGAAAAAAACAGAAAACAAAAAGAAAATTTCAAAACTAAAAAAATCGCTCATCAGCAAATCCGCGCGAAAAGCATCGACAGAAATTGATTTGCGAGGGAAAAATGTTGAAGAAGCTTTAATATATCTAGATCGATTTATCGACCAGTGCGTCCTGTCAAACATAGAAAATATAACCATCATTCACGGCAAAGGAACTGGGATTTTGAGAAAATCTGTCAACAGCCACCTTAAAAACCATCCTAATGTTTGCGAAAAAAGAATGGGCGTTTTCGGGGAAGGGGAGGACGGCGTGACCATCGTCAGACTAAAATAGTTTTTGCGAGTCTAAAATTTTAAAGTTCGATTATTGTTGTGAACTGTCAGAAATTTTTTCTGGGCATTTGTGCATATCTGACAAATTTTCGTTTGCGCTAGATATGATTTTAGTATAATAATTTGGAACAGAGCCAACAATTAAAGACTCAGCAAGTATATATTCAGACTTTGTTTGGGTTTCAGTTGAGTAGCCAGGGATGAAACCAGCTATTGTTGCGGTGATTTTGATGCGAATTTGATGGAGCGTTTGATTGATCCCGGCTTCTTCCAAATTGCTGATTATTTCCGAGCTCGCCTTTCCCTTTGGAGTGACTTTTATCGAAACAATCGGCCCAAAATCAGACAACCAAACAACTCCAGACAGCGACCCAATGTGTATGTCTATTTTCTCGGAGTTGAATTTTTCCAAAGCGCGTCCAATTTTGTCCATTATATTGTTGTGGATTATCGTTATTTGTCTTGCATTGGTATGTATGGCTAAAATTTTGCCACTATCTGTTGTTTCGATTTTTATATAATCGTTATAATTATAATCTAATTCTTCTATGGATTTTGTTATTGCTTCACTTATTTTTGTTGATGCAAATTGATCTAAATGATATTTACACATATTGATTATGGTTGGCCTTGCGTGAAAATCAAGAAAAATGACAAAAATTAAAGTCAATATCCCAAATATTATAAGCTTGTGTGATAATTTCTTTTTCTTTTTTTTAAAAGCAGTCAAAAAAACACCACCACCCATAATAAATGTTTATGCAAAAATATTATGGTTTGTGCAACTTTATATGATATAGTTTTCGCATAAATCGATTAGTTCACAATTTTTGCAATCCGGCTTTCTGGCTCTGCAAACTTCCCGTCCAAAGATGACGACCCGGTGGCAAAAATCTGAGCTTTCTTCCGGAGGAACAATTTTTATAAGCAAATATTCGACTTTTGTTGGATTTTTTTCATTAACAAGGCCTAATCTGTTGGAAATTCTGATCAAATGCGTGTCGGTGACGATGGCTGGCTTTTTATACACATCGCCCAGAATCAGATTCGCAGTTTTTCGGCCAACCCCGGGAAGCGAAAGCAAATCCTTCATATTATCTGGAACTTTTCCGTTGAATTTTTCGATCAATTTCTGGCAAATTTTAACTATATCCCTGCCTTTTGTGTTCCCGAGGCCGCAAGGTTTGACGATTTCTATTATATAATTTTGGTCTGCACTTGCTAATTTCTCAATATTTGGATATTTTTCGAAAAGAGTCTTGGTGACTATATTAACCCTAGCGTCCGTGCACTGAGCGGCTAGGCGAGTGGCAATCAATAATTTATATGGTTCATCATACCGCAAAGAACACAAAGCGTTTGGATATCTGGCTTTGAGTCGATCAATTATTATTCGAACTTTTTCTTTTTTAGTCATGATTTCACTTCCTAAAACGTGATTATATTTCATTGTTTGAATATTTTTAATTAGAACAATAAAACTAAAGTTGAATAGTTGAATATATGTAAAATATTTGTTACAATATTTTTAGCTGCAAAATGAATTAATTAAAAAGAAATGGAGATGTTTTGCTATGGATTGCGATTTAATTGTTGTTGGCGGGGGAATTGCGGGCCTAAGCGCTTGCATATACGCTTCCTGTTCTGGATTAAACGTTTTGTGTATAGAAAATCAAGTTTGCGGCGGTCAAATAATAAACACACCTAAAATAATAAACTATCCGGGATTTTTAGAAATTGACGGCATGAGTTTAGTTGAAAATCTACAAAAACAAGCCACCCGTTTGGGAACAAATATACAATTTCAACAAATACTTTCTATGGATTTAGCGGGCAGCACAAAAATTTTCAAAACAAACAATGTCGAATATGGCGCAAAAGCAGTCATTATCGCAACCGGAGCGAGCAGGAAAAAATTAGGTATTGGCGGAGAAAAAGCTTTTCAGGGCAGGGGAGTTTCGTACTGCGCAACGTGTGATGGAAGATTTTTCGAGGGCAGAGTCGTCGCAGTGGTTGGAGGGGGAAGAACCGCTATTTTTGACGCCATATACCTCTCAAACATATGTAAACAAGTTTATGTTATACACAGAAGGCGTGAGTTCAGAGCTTCAAAAGCCGAAGTTGAAAACATGACTAAAAAGAAAAACATAAGCCTAAAACTGGGCAAAGTCGTCTCTGAAATCAAAGGAAACGGCTTGGTTGAAGGCTTGGAGTTAAAAGACGTCAAGACAAATGAAAACCACGAACTGAAGCTCGACGGCATTTTTGTTGCAATTGGCTCAACTCCAAACAGCGAAAATTTCAAAAAGTGGGTTGACCTAGATTCTCACGGCTATATCGTTGCTGATGAAAGCTGCAAAACAAAAACCAATGGCCTGTTCGTTGCGGGAGATGTTAGGACGAAAAAGGCCAGACAACTGGTCACGGCGGCTTCTGATGGAGCGGTTTCAGCATTGGCGGCTGTTGAATATATACAAAACATAGACTAAAATTTAATAATCAGTGGAAAATATTTAAAAACCACCTTAAAAATCAATTCAACTTCACGCGATGAAAAACCTTCTTTCCTTTTTTTATCGTCAGCCCACCTTCAAATTCACTTTCTCTCAGCAAAAGCTTTGGCTCAACAATCCTCTCGCCATTAATCATGATCCCGCCCTGTTCAACAAGCCTTCTCGCTTCTCCATTTGATTTACACAGTTCGCACAAAACAAGCAGCTTCAAAACGCCAATTTGTCCATCATCAAAATCATCCTGAAGCAAAACCGTTGTCGGCATATTTTCATCATCAGTCCCGCTGGAAAAAAGGGATTTCGATGTTTTTAAAGCGTCCTTCGCAGCAAGCTCGCCATGAACCATTTTTGTCAGCTCAAATGCCAAAATTTCCTTCGCTTCGTTTAGCTTCGAGCCTTCCCATT
This sequence comes from Oscillospiraceae bacterium, assembly GCA_902798675.1. Taxonomy (GTDB): domain Bacteria; phylum Bacillota; class Clostridia; order Oscillospirales; family Ruminococcaceae; genus RUG12519. The sequence goes on along the minus strand of CADBXQ010000024.1, from coordinate 16,044 downwards.
TTTCCATAGACTCAATCTCTTCAATTGGAATAAAAGTTAACATTTTCAAACATTTTATCACTTCAGCATCATCAACATTTCTCCAATATTGAAAAAACTCATATGGCGAGCATTTGTTTTCATCCAGCCACAACGCGCCTTTTTGGGTCTTGCCCATTTTTTTGCCGTCTTTTGTCGTCAGCAAAGTAAACGTCAGGCCATAAACCTCCTGGCGCTCAACCCTTCGAACAAGGTCTATTCCTCCTAAAATATTGCTCCATTGGTCATCGCCGCCAATTTCAATTTTGCAATTTAAGTCTTGATATAGCCTCAAAAAATCATAACTTTGCATTATCATATAGTTGAATTCTAAAAACGAAAGCCCATGTTCCATTCGAGATTTTATACACTCAGCCGTCAACATTTTATTTACTGAAAAATATTTGCCAACCTTTCGCAAAAATTCGATATAGTTTAAATTTAAAAGCCAGTCCCCATTTTCAACAAATATCGCCCGACCATCAGAAAAATCAACAAAACGCGACATCTGCTCTTTAAACCGCTGCGCATTGCGTTTGATCTCATCTTTGTCAATCATTTGGCGCATATCCGTCCGGCCGGTTGGATCTCCAACCATAGTTGTCCCTGTTCCAAGAAGCGCTATTGGAATATGGCCGGCCTGCTGGAGGCGCTTCATGACGATGAGTTGCAAAAAATGGCCAACGTGAAGGCTGTCGGCAGTTGCATCAAAACCGATATAAAATCGACACTTTTCATTTTCTAAAATCTGCTTAATTTTTTCTTCATTTGTCATCTGCGCAACCAGCCCGCGCCTCTTCAGCTCTTCAAAAACCGTCACCCAAAGCAACCCCTCTCTAAAATTTTCCACCGCCCAGCAAACACACGCACGCCTAAACTAATTGTAATTATACCACATTTTAATTTTCAAGTCAAGTAAAAGTTTTTGTCTATATTCACCAAAAACATTAAATAATTTTAATAAAAATTTGTTATATTTGTCCACTCAAAAGCTCTTGCTTAAAGCATCCAACTCTTTAATTAAAAACTCAGTATATTAAGTAATCCTCAATCGGAAGGTTTTTTTAAGCAAAGCCACATAGGCGCGCGCCTCCTTCAAAACACGTAAAGTGTCAAAGGAGGCGCGATATACAATGTAACAATAAACGGTGGAAGTATTACTGGTTGTAGAGCTGGCGCTGGAGGTCCCTAGCTCCCAGCTCCTGATTTTTATTGTAGCACATTTGCATCGTTTTGTTAACCCCTTTTGCAAATTTTTTTTCAGATTTAGCGGTTTTGCCCAAGCGTCAACCCTTCGAGGACGCCAGACTACCACTTGTCACGGACGCTTTCAACTTGACTTGTCCTTGAGTGGGGTTTAATACTCAAGCCCGTTGTGAGCTGGCGGCGCTTGAATTGGCTTTTGCATTGTTTTTTAAGCGAAGTTAAGGATATTATAATATATTGGGTTTTTAGAAACAGAGTCGAATATTTTGAGCAAAGGATGTTGAGGGGACAAATCTAACCCAATAAAATCATGCAATTAGCGACTTTTTAGCAATTTCACTTGACATCAATCGTTTTAAAATATATAACTTTTTTTTGGAAGATAATTGTGATATAATGTTACTGGGATTTATTTGTTAATGAGGAGAATGATTTATTTATGAAAATAGCGTTGTTTACTGAAACATATATTCCTTCGATTAACGGAGTTGTTACTCATGTTAAAGCTTTAAAGTCTGGGCTTGAAAAGCTGGGCCACAGCGTTCTGATTGTCTGCGCTTCGCCCGGAGCTAAACATCACCATGTTGAAAACGGGGTTTTATATTGCCCTGGCGTCAATTTCAAAAAGCTATATAACTATGGCGTTGCGGCTCCAAAAAGCCATGTCAGGTATAAATATATAAAGAAGTTCGATCCCGACATAATTCACATACACACCGAGTTTGGCGTTGGATATTCCGGGACGATTGCAGCCAAGCTTTTAAATGTTCCATTAATCTACACTATGCACACAATGTATGATGACTATTTATACTATGTCGCGCCGAAAAAATTCATTAAAATTGCTAAAAAAACCTCCCATGCATATGCTAAAATTTTGGCAGAAAAGGCAACTTGTTTGACAGGGCCTTCGAAAAAAGTTGAAGAATTTTTTAAATCTTGTGGGGTTCAAAAGCCTGTGTATGTTGTTCCAAATCCCGTTGAGATCGACAAATTCAGGCCCCAGTGCGTCAGCGAGGAAAAAAGAGCGCTGATTCGCAAAAAGCTTGAAATAACCGCGGATGAGCTGGCTGTTTGCTTTTGCGGAAGGTTGGGTCGTGAAAAAAATATAGACACTCTTTTAAAATATTGGAGCGAGGTCGTTGAGGGCGACAGAAAATGCAAACTTTTAATTTTTGGGGACGGGCCTTCAAGAAAAGAACTTGAAAAATATTCTAATAAATTGAAAATTAATGACACAGTCAACTTTTTGGGAAAAATCTCCCACGATAACCTGCCGCCATACTACGCTAGCTGTGATTTATATATAACAGCTTCGCTTTCAGACACAAACTCCATATCCATGCTGGAGGCCATGGCCACGGGTTTGCCTGTTGTTCACATATACGACGAATTAAACAAAGGACAAGTTATTGACGGATATAATGGATTTATATATAAAAATTCGGCTCAAATGAAAAAAATAATAGATAACTATAAAAAAATATCAAATGATGAAAAAAACGAA
>CADBXQ010000024.1:8554-13210 GCA_902798675.1 Oscillospiraceae bacterium | reverse complement strand
TGGCAAAAAATTTGTTAAATATTTATAAAAAAGCCCGTGAGATCTATTCTGAGCCGGATTCAGTTAAACGAAAACTTCAGCTAAACTATCAAAAAATTAAAAATAAAATTAAAAAACAATAGATTTTTTATCGTTATATCCTGTTTTTGTTGTTGCTGTTAAAAATTCACAATTTTTAGCTAAAATTTCTGGGGCCAAACCTGTCGGGGTTGCTTTTTGCAAGCTTTTTCGAGATGATAATATATAAAATATATAGAAAAATTCCCAACATCATGATTATAAATGACTCGATTAAACCCGGTGTTTTATATTCAAAATGTATTTTATTTTCACCTTTGCTGCATTTAACGGCCATCATTCCCGAGTCAACATTTTCAATTTCAGCAGGAGCGCCGTTGACCGTTGCAGTCCAGCCGGATTCGTAGGGAACGGTGAACACAACTAAATTTTCCTTTGCAAGCGAGATGTCTGCTGTGAATTCATATGAATTGTGTGAAAAATTTTCGCAGCATTTGCGTTTTAACATATTCGCATCCGACAGCATATTTTCATTTGAAAGCTTTGCGGCCTGTTCATCGGAAACTGGGGTTAAAAAGTTGTTATATTTTGCTCTTTGTTCATCTGTTAGCAAAACTCCCTTTAAAAGAAGTCGATCTTTGTCGAGAGAACGTGTCTCCTTCCAAGTTTTTGAATCTATATATTGATCCATCGCGAATCCCATCGGAACGAAATTTTTGTTTTCATATATGTCGAACTCGTTTTGGTGGCTTTGAAACTCAAATCCGGGCGGGATTGGGTCGCCTTTTAAAGTTTCATATAAATTCTCATGAAGTATAATATATTTGACTGACAAAAATTGGCGCAGTCCAAAATATTCATCGTGGCCTACTCTTGAAGCAACGTCTCTTTTGGTTCCAAGGTTGATGTAAAATGTCATTATGGAGGAGGGAACTGTGCTTTGGAATGCTTGAATTGAAGGCTTTTTCCAAAACATTGGCCAGTTATCTGTGCTTTGTTCGCTAAATGTGTCGACCCTGTAAAAATCCTTCTCATCCAAATCAAACCGGCAGTTAAGCCCTCGTTCAACAATGTCTTCATATGCTTCATAACTTCCACAGCACGAACCGTGAACTAATTGTGCTATTGAGCATATACATATAAATCCACACAGAATATATATTGAGCTATTATAAAATTTTCCTGTGTTTCGCTTTTTTATTAAAATATGAGTTAAAATTATTCCCGAAAGTGCAATAGCGATGTTTATCCAAAACATTATAGGATATTTCGGCATTTGGAAAAATATTATACTGTCGTCTTGTTTTTTTGGGAATATACCTATTAACGAGAAAGACAAGATCAATATGAAGCAAAACTTGATTCCAAAGCCAAGATTTATGTCTTTCTTTTCCAGGGAAATAGCCGTTGCCAGCGCCATCATCAGCGTCAGGATATAAAACCACCTTGTGTAGAATGATGAATTAAAGCCGTTAAATGCGCTGTTTAAAATGGGTATAAACATCATCACAAAAAGTGTTATTAAAATATATTTTATCCAGGACTTTTTGACCGCTCGGATAAACGAAATAACGCCAGACATCCCAAACATCGGCAAATACGCTGCAACTGAATACCATTTCGCGTCTGAATCCGGGAAAAAGTTCGGGAACGCGGGCATATCCGGAGGAAAGAACAAACTGTGTATTAAAAGTCCATATTTTTGAATGTTGTTGTAAAAAAACATATCATAGCCAAAAAGCAAGCTTGAAACTCTCGGATTTTGCATAACCATTAAAGCCGACGGAATGAACAAAATGATTCCCATCATGACGCCCAATATGGATTCTATGGATATGCAAATTAAAGACTGTGGGCTTATTTTAAACCCGCCAGTGAAGCATCTAAAACAAAAGTATATTATCAGAAAAACAACTGATGGGACGAAAAAATAATAGCTTATTAATAAATTTAGCGCAACCGTTAGGGCAAACAATCCTTTTTTGTTGTTTATCATCAGCTCTTCCATCGCAATCAACATGAGCGGAAAAAACGCGATTATTTCGTGAAAATGGTTATAGAAAATGTTATAAATTGAAAAGCCCGAAAAAGCGTATAGAAGCGCGCCAATAAAGGCCATATGGGGAGTTTTAACAAAGCGCCTGATGAACGCGTATGAAGTCAAAGCTGCGATTGAAATTTTTAAAATAAGAAGCGGCGTCATTAAATATGGCAAGAATTCGTTTGGAAAGGGAATTGTCATGGGCAAGTTGATAGAACGGGATTTGTTGAACATTATAGTCGCCATATAGTAAAAAAACTCCCTTGTAAAAAATCAAAAATGGCAGAAAAATTATGACAGATATGATCCCTGCCAGCAAAAATATTCTTAAATAGTTTTTAAATTCATTTTCATTTGGAGTTACTAGAATTTTTAAAGCGCTTTTCATAAATTTAAATATCCTCCTCAAAATCAATATTAAAAAAACAGACGCATAGCATTATACCACTAAGTCGACATAAATAGCAACATTTTTTTGATAAATTGACAATTTTTATTTTGGTTTGTGACTTGAAAATGACAATGATATGGTGTATAATTTTACTTGCGTTTTAAAATCAAATTTGTTTTGGGGGAAGTTTATGGGGCGATATAGCGTAAAATTATCTAAATTAATTCGTGAATTTAACTTGGAATCTATATATCTTCCTAAAAAATCTGAGGACATTTTAATATATGCGTCGGAAGTGAACCGCCCTGGCCTTCATATTTCGGGGTTTTATAAATGTTTTCAGCCTTCAAGAATTCAAATTATTGGAATAATGGAAACAGCATATTTAAATGACATGAGTTCGCAGCTTCGAATGGAGCGCCTGATGATCCTTTGCAAAAAGAGAATTCCTGCAATCGTCGTGACAACCAACAATAAAATATTTGACGAAATGATTGAAGCCGCAAAGCACTATGACATACCGCTTCTTCGAACGAATGAAACAACCTCAAGCTTTATGTCATCTTTGATTGTTTTTCTAAACTCCGAATTGGGCCCGCGAAAGGGAATTCATGGAGTTTTTGTTGAGGTTTATGGTGAAGGAGTTTTAATGACCGGCGAAAGCGGCGTTGGAAAAAGCGAAACAGCTGTTGAGTTGATTAAACGTGGCCACCGGTTGATTGCGGATGATGAGGTTGAAATCAGGCGTATTTCAGACAACATTTTGATGGGGTCAGCTCCCAAAAACATAAAACATTTTATGGAACTTCGTGGAATCGGGATTGTTAATGTCAGGCGGCTGTTTGGGGTTTGCTCGATAAAAAATAAGGAAAAAGTCAACATGATCATTGAGCTAAAGTCTTGGTCGCCAAATCAAGATTATGATAGGACAGGCTTAAAAAATCAATTTGCTGATATATTAAACGTTAGGATTCCTAAATATACGATTCCAATCAAGCCGGGGAGGAATTTAGCCATAATAATAGAGGCGGCAGCGATCAATAACAGGCAGAAAAAGATGGGATATAACGCCGCAGAGGATTTGTTCTCAAAGCTTGGCTTTGAAGATGTTGAATAGAAATTTTAGGCAAATGGCGTGTTTTTTGAGCTTGAGAGAATGTTTTTTAGCTTTTTGTTTTTAGGGTTAGGTTATTTAGCGCCCGTAAAACTTTCGCTTTGAAAAAAATCTAAAATTTAAAACAATGCTTTTAATTTAAGCTGTCCTTGATTTGAAAATTAACCAACTTTTGGGGGTTTTTGATTTGAACGCGGCTTTTGTTAAATTTTTTCCGTGCGGACGGGCTCTTAACCAAGCGAGCAAAGCTTTTTTGAAATTTGTTTGAGCTAGGAAAAATGTGCCTCCGTCCTCGAAAACCTCTTTTTGCCCGCCCGGAATTTTGTCGTCTTTGCTGACTGCGTGATTTAATATTTTCGAATATGTTTAATATATTTAAAATAAAATAAAAAAAGGGGGCTTGCTGTGGTGTCAAAATGCGGATATATTAAGGATTTGCTCTGTCAAAAAGACATTTTGTGTGTTGAAAATGAATCCTTAAAAAAACACACATCATTTAAAATAGGAGGAAAATGCAAAATATTAGCATATCCGAAAAATTCAAAACAAGTCTTAGATATATTAAACATATGCAAAGATAATGGAATTTCATACTTTATTTTGGGAAGAGGCAGCAATTTACTGGTTTCTGATTCGGGTTTTGAAGGTGTTGTTATATCCAGCAAAAATTTGAACAACATAAAATTAATATCGGATAATGAAATTTATTGTGAAAGCGGCGTTAATTTATCAAAACTGTGTGGCTTTGCTCTGGAAAATTCTCTGTCGGGCTTGGAATTTGCGTTTGGAATTCCCGGAAGTGTTGGCGGAGCTGTTTTCATGAATGCTGGAGCGTATGGTGGGGAAATGAAAGATATTGTTAAAAGCGTGACTCATCTAGATAATAATGGAAATATTCAAAAATTACAAGGGTGTGATCTGAAATTTTCATATAGACACAGTGTGTTTCAAGAACAGGAGAGCTTTATTTTAGGGGTTGTTTTGAAACTTTCCAAGTCGGAAAAATCCAAGATTAGGCTCAAAATGGACGAATTGCTCGGAAAGCGAAAAGCAAAGCAACCTTTGGAATTTCCAAGCGCGGGGTCGGTTTTT
>CADBXQ010000024.1:0-8518 GCA_902798675.1 Oscillospiraceae bacterium | reverse complement strand
CAAGCGATGATGTCAATAATTTGATAAAAAAAATTCAAAAGGTTGTTGTTAAAAATTCGGGAGTTTTTTTGGAGCCGGAAATTAAATATATAGAATCCAAATAAACCAAAAAGGAGGGCAGACGGATGGAAATGATAATAATAACGGGGTTGTCGGGTTCGGGAAAATCCAGGACAATAAACATTTTGGAAGACATCGGATTTTTTTGTGTTGACAATTTGCCTCCCAAATTAATTTCAAAATTTGTTCAAATTGGGGAAGCTTCAAAGGGAAATCTAAACAAAATCGCAATCGTGACGGATATTCGGGGCGGCCAGATGTTTGAGGACATATTCGAAGAAATCAACTGTTTAAACCGCGATCATGTCAACTATAAAATTTTATTTTTGGATGCGGATGATGAGATTTTAAAAAGACGTTTTAGCGCAACCCGACGAAAGCATCCGTTGATTGGGCTGGACGGTTGTTTTAACATAATGGACGCCATACAAAAGGAGCGAAAATTGTTGTCGGATGTCAAAGATAGATCAACCTACGTTGTTAACACGTCTGATTTAACAAATGCCCAACTCAAAGAGCAAATTAGCAGGTTATTTTTGAACAAATCCAAAAATATTATAATTATTAATTTTGTTTCTTTTGGCTTTAAGCATGGCGATATAACCTGCGCAGACTTGGTTTTTGATGTTAGATGCTTGCCCAATCCATACTATATGAGCAATTTAAAATTTAAAACAGGCCTGGACGCCGAGGTTCGAGATTATGTCACTTCATTCAAAGAAAGCGCGCAATTAATAGAAAAACTTGAGGATTTGATAGATTTTTTGATTCCGCTATATATAAAGGAAGGAAAAAGTCAACTGACAATCGCCTTTGGCTGCACAGGCGGACTTCACAGATCAGTCACGTTTGCTGAATATTTTTATAAAAACTTTCTAAAAAAAGGAAACACAGTTAGTGTTAGTCACAGAGACATAAATAAAAGATAGAGGTTTTAAAAAAATGCCATTTTCATTGAGCGTTAAGGAAGAATTGAGCAAAATCGCGCCTTCAAACAGATTTGGAGCGCGTTGTGAAATTGCTTCCATATTAAATTTTTCAAAATCTTTAAATAAACCCAATTGTTTAATATATTCCGAACATATTGGAACAATAAACTTTCTAATCGATTATTTACAAATGGAAATTGAAAGCGTTTTTCCGCTTAAATTGATCAAGACAAATAGGTCGGCATATTTTTTGTGCGCTAAAAATGAAAAGGATTTTTGCGTCATAAAGGATGTGTTTTTAGGAGAAGACTTGGTGAAAAAATATGAATTAGTCGAAAATTTTGAAAACAGGATTGTTTTTTTAAGAGGAGCATTTTTAGCTTGTGGAAGCATGAACAATCCAAATAAAGAATATCAATTGGAATTTATTCTAGATAATGAAAAAGAGTTGAATTTGTTGATATATATTCTTGATTTTTATAATTTTTCTTTTAAAGCAACAAATCGCCAAAACTATCTAATTTTATATACAAAAGATAGTGAATGCATCGAAGATTTTCTAACGCTTATTGGAGCGACCAAGTCAAGTCTTTCGATAATGCAAATAAAAGTTTTTAAAGATGTCAGAAATCGGGTCAACAGAGCCACAAATTGTGAAACCGCGAACATAGATAAAACGGTTTTGGCTTCATATAGGCAAATAGAAAATATAAACTATTTGATTAAAGTTGGTGCTTTTGAAAAATTATCTGATAATTTGAAAAAAACCGCCCAAATTCGATTGAAAAATCCAGAAATGTCTTTGCGGGAAATATCTGACGAATTGGGTTGTGAATATACTAAGTCGTGTATAAGCCACAGGTTGCAAAAAATTAATCAAATAGCACATTTGATTCGAGAGGGAAAAAAATGAGTTTTGTTCATCTTCATTTACACACAGAGTATAGTTTGCTGGACGGGGCGTGTAAAATAGATAAATTGGTTGCGCACGCAAAAAAAATCGGTCAAAAAGCCCTTGCGATGACGGATCATGGAAATATGTTTGGAGCCATTCAGTTTTATCGCGCGTGCAAAAAAGAAGGAATCAAGCCAATTATAGGGTGTGAAGTTTATGTTGCTCCAAGACTTTATTCAAATAAAACGAAAACTGTTGACGATCGTCCATATCATCTTGTATTGTTGTGTAAAAATGAACAGGGATATAAAAATTTGATTAAAATGGTTTCTGCTTCATATATTGAAGGATTTTATTATAAACCGAGAATAGATGTTGAACTTTTGAAAAAATATCACCATGGGTTGATTGCGCTGTCGGGTTGTTTGGTTGGAGAAATTCCAAGAGCAATCTTAAATAATGAATATGATCGAGCAAAAAAGACTGCTTTAATATATAATCAAATTATGGGGCCAGGAAATTTTTTTTTGGAAATACAGGATCATAATATAAAAAATGAGATAAAGGTCAAAAATCAAATGCTTAAACTTTCCAGGGAGACTGATATCAAGCTTGTTGCAACAAATGATGTGCATTATATACAAAAAGATGACGCATATATGCAAAAAATTTTACTATATATACAAACTTCGAAAACTTTGAATGAAACCAACCCTATGGAACTGCCGACTGAAGAGTTTTATTTAAAAACCGAGCGAGAAATGATCGATTTGTTCGGTGAATATGATGATGCTGTCGAAAATACTGGAAAAATTGCCGATATGTGTGACATAGAATTTGAATTTGGAAAAATAAAACTTCCGAAGTTTACTGCGCCGAATCGCCAAACCAGCAAGCAATTTTTGAAAAAAAAGGCCATGGAAGGGCTGAAATACAGGTATGGAAACAATCCTGATTCTAAAATAATTGACAGATTTAACTATGAGTTGAAAATTGTTGACACGATGGGTTTTGTTGATTATTTTCTAATAGTTTATGATTATGTTAGATATGCAAAAAATAAAGGAATCACAGTTGGACCAGGGCGAGGCTCAGGAGCGGGCAGTTTGCTTGCGTATTGCTTGGATATAACGACGGTTGATCCGATGAAATATGGGCTTTTGTTTGAGCGATTTTTAAATCCAGACAGGATTAATATGCCGGATTTTGATGTTGATTTTTGCAATGAGCGCAGGCAGGAGGTTATTGATTATGTTGTTCAAAAATATGGCTCAGACCACGTTGCGCAGATAATAACCTTTGGAACATTGGCAGCAAGAGGCGCAATTCGGGACGTTGGCAGGGTTATGGGAATGAGATATGACGTTGTTGACAGGGTTGCTAAAACCATTCCAAATAGGCTTGGAATTACGCTTGAATCCGCTTTGAAAGAATCTGACAGCTTGCAAAAAATGATAGACACTGACTATAATATTAGGCGGTTGTATGAAATAGCTTGCAAAATTGAGGGCATGCCTAGAAACACTTCAACACATGCTGCAGCGGTTGTCATAACTGATCTTCCAATAAACGAATATGTTCCGCTGGCAAAAAATGATGACATCGTGGTCACGCAGTATCCAATGAATGATATCAACGATTTGGGGCTTGTTAAGATGGATTTTTTGGGGTTGAGGAATTTAACAATAATCCACTATGCCGAAAAAATAATACAAAGCTCAATAAAAAACTTTAAAATTAGTAATATTTCAGTTGATGATCAAAAAACTTTTGATATGTTATCTTTAGGAGACTCTGTTGGGGTTTTTCAGTTTGAGTCGGCGGGAATGCAACAAGTTTTGAAAAAAGTTAAACCCAATTGTTTGGAAGATTTAATTGCTGTCATTTCTTTGTATAGGCCGGGTCCGTCAAAATTTATTGATACTTTTGTTAAAAACAGGAAAAATCCGAATTTAATACAATATAAATATAAAAAATTAGAAAAAATCCTAAATGTAACATATGGTGTGATAATATATCAAGAGCAGGTTATGCAAATTTTTCGCGACATATCCGGATATTCTTATGGACGAGCAGACTTGATTAGGCGAGCTATGGCGAAAAAAGATGCGAATATAATGGAAAGGGAACGAGAATTTTTTATTTATGGCAAAAAAAGTGACAGTGAAAAAGAAAAATGTATTGGTGCGGTAAATAACGGATTTAGCGAACAAGATGCCAAAAAAATTTTTGATGACATGGCTGACTTTGCCTCATATGCCTTTAATAAATCACACGCAGCCGCATATTCTATGATATCCTATCAGACGGCTTATTTAAAATGTCATTTTCCGGTTGAATATATGGCGGCTATTTTAAACAGTTCTATTGATTTTGGGGATAAATTCGCAGAATATCTAAACGAGTGTAAAAAACTCCAAATAGACGTATTATGTCCAAATATTAACGAAAGTGACATTAATTTTAGAGTTATTAATAAAAATGCTGTGCTATTCGGACTATTGGCGGTTAAAAATGTTGGTCGAGGATTGGTTGAAAGAATCTTAAAAGAAAGATTAAATGGAAAATATTCTTCTCTTGAGGAATTTATTAGAAGAATGTGTGATAAAGAAATTGGGAAAAATGCGATAATGTCGCTGATTTGCTGCGGAGCTTTTGATGGACTTGGAAAAACCAGAAAATATATGATTGAAAATTATGAACTCATGATGAAAAAATATCAAAAAAAACGCGGTGAGGCTTTGGGACAAATTAGTTTGTTTGAAACACAAAATGTTGTTTTAAATAGCGATGAAAAGTCTAAAATTGTTGAAGAATATAGCAAAAACGAGCTGATGAAAATGGAAAAAAATAGCGTTGGAGTATATATATCGGCGCACCCTTTGGACGGATATCGTGAATTTATCCAGCAAAATTCCGTCGATTTGTGTTCTAAAATAGCCACTGACAGCAGGTATAATGGTCGAAAATTTGTTAAAATAATGTGTGTTATTGAAGAATTTAAGACAATAAAGACCAAAAAAGGAGAAAAAATGGCTTTTGTGAAGGTGAGCGATAAAACCGGCTCAATTGAATGTATATTTTTTCCACAAATATTAGACAAATACGAAAATTTATTATTTGAAGACAATATTATCTTAGTTTCTGGAGAATTATCAAATGATGATGATAAAAAACGACTTTTAGTAAATTCTGTTTTTGATGTGAATTTGTTACACTTGGACAAAAAAATGTTAATTATTAAATTAAAATCCAAAAATTGTAAGAAAATGAGGAGTGTTTTGAAAATATTAGAACAAAATCCGGGAAATTGCATGGTCAAATTTTTTATTGATGATGAAAAATTATATTATACAAATAAATTTTCATCACATGTTAATATTTCTGAAAATCTATTAGAAGAATTGAAGAAAATAGTGGGACATGAATCGGTAAAACTAAAATGAAATCATATATATTTGAATTGGCGAGAAATTCGTCTCAAGTCCAAAAAACCTTTGACCACGGCATTTAATTTGTTTTTTTGAAATTTTTAAAAAAAGCTTGACTTTTGGAGAAAAGTGGTATACACTTAAAAGCGTAGGTTTCGGAAGTGAATTTTAGATTTATGAATTGTTGGTTGGTGGCATTGAGTATTGGGAGGAGTTTTTGTGGATTACAATTGGATGCTTCTTCAAAATGAAGGTTATGCCTATTCGGTCTTTAAGCGGTCTAATAAACGCGCAAAACGCAAGATAACTCGTTTGGGTTTTAGCTATCCCCAAATGCAAAAGGATATCACCAAAATATATTTAGAGATACAAAGAGCAAGGATGGAAGGAGATATGACTTCAGTTAGGGGTTATGTGACTGAAAAAATCGAAAAAAAGCTGACAAAATCATTTTTAAGAAATAGCATGGAGAATATGCGTCGAGATGTTGAATTGCTGTCGGTTCAAGCGGTGTCTTTTAAAAAAAGGAGATTCTTTGAAAAGGTGCGCGTTAGAATAGAGGGAAAATATATTCGATCTGATGACCTTGAGCCGGAGTTTTTTGCGCAGTATTGTGTGTTTATTAGAAATAATCAAGAAGGGTGGAAGTTGCATTCCGTTCGCAGGCCTAGTTATCGGGATCGCTCTATTTATAGTGGGCGGTATGGGTGATTTGGCGATTTGACTTCACTTGTTGAGGGCGCTTGAAGAATTGACGGTTTTGATTTGAGTTATAAAACAGCATGGTTTATGGCTTTTTGGCCGCGCTTTGATTTGTTTTGGGATTGTTTTTTAAAATTTGCTTGAGGACGGTTTGACAAAGACAGGTTTTTATTAGAAAAAGTCAACATTTTTTGAGCAGGAGGATTATTGTGACAAATATAACCTAGCCTCGCATCAAAAGTGTTGCCAGTCGATGTGGCGGGTTAGTTTTCGAATTTGTGTGTTTTTCGGATTGACAATGTTTTTTTGAAGTGTATAATTATATAGAGGATGCTTTAGTGTTTTTCGCAAGTTGTGGAGGTATTTGGGTTGAGTGTTAGGAAGATAGGGGTTTTAACCAGCGGAGGCGATGCGCCTGGGATGAACGCTGCAATACATGCTGTTGTTAAAGCTGCGATTGCTCGAGGAATCGATGTTGTTGGGGTTTATAGAGGATATAGCGGCCTAATCAAGGGTGATGTTAGGATTTTGAAATCTCAGGACGTTTCAGACATCATTCAGCGCGGAGGCACGATTTTGTATTCTGCGCGCTGTTTGGAGCTAAAAACCGATGAAGGCGTCAGAATGGCAAAGGAAGTTTGCGACGAAAATGATATAGACGGATTGATTGTTATTGGAGGTGACGGCTCTTTTCGGGGAGCGCGTGTTCTTTCAATGGCTGGCATTTCGTGTATGTGTTTGCCAGGAACGATAGATAACGACATATCCTGCACAGACTACACAATAGGTTATGACACTGCTATCAACACCGCTGTTTCCATGGTTGACAGGTTATGCGACACCACAGCATCACACGATAGGTGCAGTGTGGTTGAGGTTATGGGGCGAAATGCGGGTTATATTGCTTTAAATGCGGGAATATCTTGCAGCGCCAGCTATATTGTTGTTCCGGAGCATCCGTTTAATAAGCAGGATTTGTTTGAGAGAATCCGATTTGCCATCAAGCGCGGAAAAAACCACTTTATCGTCATGGTTGCGGAAGGAATCGGGAATGTCACGGAGCTTGCAAGGGAAATTGAAGAATCAACCGGCGTTGAAAGTCGAGCAACGATTTTAGGGCATGTTCAGCGCGGGGGCAGCCCAACCGTCCGAGACAGGGTTGTTGGAGCAAGGCTTGGATATTTTGCTGTTAAATTGCTTTCAGAGGGGATTAAAAACAGGGTTTTGGGCCTAAATAAAGACGAAATTGTTGATTTTGATATAACCGAAGCTTTGGAGATGACCAAAAAGTTCCCGGAGGATCTATATAGTATGGCAAGCGAATTGTCGCGCTGATCTTTGAGTTTCAAAGGAGGGGCCGAAAATCAACGTCGGTTCTGCGCCGAGGAGATGTGGCTTTGTGTGGTTTCAGGCAGGGAGATCAAATTGAAAAAATTTTAGATTTGGGTTATATTTGTCCCATTAATCCTTTTTCTGAAAATATCAGAATTTAATTAAAAAAATCCAACTCAAATTAAAACGCCCTCAAGTCAGCTCTAAAAAACGACGATAAAATCAATTAAAACGCCGCCGGCTCACCATAAACCATGAAATTTAATCTAATTTAAAATGCCCAAATTTTCTCAAAGCGCCAATAACAAGCCAAGGTTAAAAAGTGTAACAACGAATAGCGGACTGGTGGCGTTTTTTTGGCTTTTGCATTGTTTTTTAGAGCTGGATCAAGGATATTCGAAATTGTTGGGTATTTTTGATAAAGAGTCTGGATTTTTAGGCGAGAAGTTTAATGATGACCTTGCGGACGTTTGCCTACCGCTTGTTGAGGAAACTTTAAAAAGAGGCTGGGAAGCTCGGGAAAATTTGATATCAAAGTTGGTTGTGAGCCGGCGGCGGGGCGCTCGGGTTTTGCGTTGTTTTTCAGAATCAGCTCAAGGATATTCGAAATTGTTGGTTTTTTGGAGCAAAGAGTCTGAATTTTTAAGCAAAAGATTTTATTGGGACAGATATAACCCAATTGATTCATACAATTAGTGGTTTTTTGCGGTTGATAAATAATTTTATTTTTATCATTTTATGCTTTACTTTTTGTTTCATCTGTTGTAAAATATACCTTATGGGTTTGCATAACGTTTTATTGTAGGTTTTTTGGAGGGTTTTGATGAAACTGAGGTATAATAGGATATTGTTAAAATTAAGCGGGGAGGCTTTGGCGGGTCAAAAAAAATTTGGGCTGGATTTTGATTTTATCGCAAGCATTTGCAAAGAAGTTAAAAATCTTCATGACTTGGGAGCGCAGGTGTCTGTCGTTGTTGGGGGTGGTAACTTTTGGCGTGGAAGGACGGGAGGCGCTATGGACCGGACGCGAGCGGATCAAATTGGAATGCTTGCAACGGCGATGAACGCTCTGGCGGTTGCGGATATTTTAGAAGGCTATGGAGCTGATGTTAGGGTTCAGACAGCAATTTCTATGCAGGCGGTTGCTGAGCCATATATTCGCAGCAAAG
>CADBXQ010000023.1 GCA_902798675.1 Oscillospiraceae bacterium | reverse complement strand
CTTGATCAATTGACATATTCATCACATCAGCTTTTGTTAATTTTCCAAGTTCTTCTCGAACCGCTTTCTCAATTTCATTCATTTTTATTCCCTCCACATAATATAATTGCGTCAAAAAAAGTTGAATAGTATCAAAAATTTTCTGAAATTACGCTTGCAACTGTCAGTTTCGCTGTCGCACACACTTTGTCTGAAACTTTTATTTCACAGTTTGCCGTCAAAACCCTAACCGACCCGCTCAAAACCTCAACATATATGTCTAAATTGTCTCCAGGAAAGACCATTTTCTTAAACGATGCTTCCTCAATTTTAGCTAAAACCGGCATTCCCGACGTCCTCTGTGAAACGCAAACCGCGAAAAGTTGCGCCATCATTTCACACAGAATCGTTCCAGGAACAATCTGCTTTTGGGGATAGTGTCCGTTTAAAAAAAACTCCGTCCCTCGAACAAAATATTTTCCCGTTGCAAAATCGCCATCAACAGTCGCTTCGTCCAGAATCAGCATATCGTTTCTGTGAGGTATGCATTTTGTGATCTCTTCTCTGTTCATATATATCGCCCCAATTCAATCATAGACACAAAGCCCATGCTGTCAGCCGAAACAACAACTGCCAAGTCCAGCTCGCGGTTTTTTATTTTCAAGAGGGCTCGTCCTAAGTCAACCATAGGCTGCAAAGAAAAAAGTTTTGAATCCTTGCTATATATTATACTGTGTTTTAAATTATCAACTCCCCATGATAATATCACGCTATTTATAAAATTTTTTGCTTGATCTTCGGATAAATTCCCAATATATCTGGATTCACAATTTTTAACATATGCAATCGGTTTAATGCTTTTTTGATCAGAATCTCCAACAAACGCCAAAGCTGCTCCGGTTTCTTCGCTTGCTCCAGCCCATGCATATTCGGTTTTTTGGCTTGAAATTTCGTCTTTTGCAATCATTATTGAATCAAGCCCAGATCCCTTGCCTTGGGATAAACTGGTGACTTGATTTCTAAACTGATTCCAAATGCTGAGCCTGCTTGCTGGAGCGTTTGCAACACAATTTGGAAAAAAAGTTGGATTGACAAAGTTGACGCCCTTTTCACACGCCGAGACCAAATATTCAAATATAGGATACACTGATGCTGATAAACTTCCAACAATGACGCTAATTTTAGATTTATCAAGAAAATTATAGTTTTTGTCAGAATTAAATGGCTGGATTGCTGCTTCCAGAGCCAGGGATTGTCTGTCAACGAGACGTGTGTTTATGGCGGAAAGCTTGTTTTGCAAAATGTCTATATCACAAATTTTCGAGTCCTGACACATTTCGTCAATTTGAGTATAATCAAGCTCGCGGTCTTGTAAATAGTATTTCATTGCCAGTATGGCTGTTTTTTTCATGAAAAGCCTCCTTAAACCATTTTTGAAAAAACAACGCAGGAATTATTGCCGCCAAAAGCGAATGCATTAGATATCACAGTGTTGATTTTCATTTTGCGACTTTTGTTAGGTATGCAGTCTATATCACATTCCTCATCCTCTTGCTCAAAATTAACCGTTGGCATGGCCTCGCTTTTTTCCATCATAAGCAAACTGCAAACGGCTCCGATTGCTCCTGCTGCTCCCAAAGTGTGGCCAATCATGGATTTTATTGAACTGGTTGGAGGGACATTATCGCCAAAAACCGCTTTTAAAGCTTTAACTTCCGTTTTATCATTTAAAGGAGTTCCGGTCCCGTGAGCACACACATAGTCTATCTCACTTGGCTGAATTTTTGACGCTTTAAGCGCATTTTGTATGCTGTCTATTATGCCGGATGCATCACTTCTTGGAGAGGTTATGTGGTATGCGTCAACGCCAAGACCATAGCCTTTAATTTCTCCATATATATGGGCGTTTCGAGCCTGAGCGCGCTTTAATTCTTCCAAAACTAAAAATGCAGCTCCCTCGCTAACGACAATCCCGCGTCTGTTTTTAGAAAATGGCCGACAAAAGTCTGGAGTTAAAGATAAAAGCCTGTTAAAACCAAGCATTGCCCCAAGCGACAGAGCTTCAACCCCTCCAACCAATGCAATTTCCGATCTTCCCGCTTTGATATTATCATATCCCCACGCAATTGAATAGTTGCTGGCTGCGCAAGCATTTGTGAATACGCGAACAATTGGCTTTTTGAGATTAAAATATCGACACATTAAGCTCGCCAGCGACACGGGTGATATAGCGGAAACTTCTTGCAAATTTGCTTTGCTTCGGTTTTGTAAAAACTGTTTTCCCATCAAATATTCGGCAAGAGTTGGAGAGATCATGTTGGTCATTGTCATTCCGATTGCAAGCGAAATCCGCTCAAAACAATCAAGGCTGAGTCCGCTATCCTCAATTGCCATGCTTGAAGCAACCAGGCCCAAGCTCTCAACCCTTCTGAGATTGTTTATTTTAACTTCCGGTTTGTCTTTTAAAAATTTTTCCTTTTCTAAATTTTCAACTTCCCCTGCGATTTGTATGCGAAGATCTTTGCAGTCAAACTGCTTGACTTTTTGAGTATAAACTTTGCCGTTTATCATGTTTTCCCAGAGCCTTTTTTTTCCAACGCTTCCCGGGGCTATGACGCCAATCCCAGTAATAGCCACTCTTTTCATAATATATCACCCTCAAAGTTCAATATTGGTTGAAAACTCATATTTTATACTATCACACAAATTATTGAAAAACGACGAATAAAAATTCAGGACGCTGGTATTATCTAAATCAACAGCCAGTAAAACGCCTTTACTCCTGCAGTTGTCGAAGTGATATTTTATGGCCTTTGCAAGCATAATTAAACCCAGCTTAGATTTTCTATACATATCATCAATAAATAAAGAACGATATAGTATTCTATCGTCATTTGTTCTGAGAGCTGTGAACCATCCGACAATTTTTTTATTGTCAAAAACTGCAAAAAGTGAAAACTCTGGTTGCAAATCAAACTCATTTTTAAAAGGGGAAAGGACGTCTGGATAATCTGTGTCCTCTTTATTTTTCAATTTAGCGAGCAATTCTTCATCAACTTCATCTTTAGTAAAAATTGTAACTTTATCTGGCAACTCAAAATTAGAATTCAAAAGCCGCTTTGTCCACTTGCCTTCCTCCAAAACACGATCAGAGCTTGCTTTATATATTCTTGCCAAAAGCTCAATTTCAGAAAAACCTTGCTTTGTCAAAAATTTATTAAGCAGGTCAATATTATTCTTGGAGGTGACTGCATTAAATTTTATTTGGGCGCAGCCAAGTTCTCTAGCCTTTGATTTTAACTCATTTATAAGCAAACTGGCGGCGCCTTTTCTCCTGGCAAAAGGCAAGACAAACAAATTTTTAATTGAAATAATTTCATCAAGCGCTTTTGCAAAAACGCAGCCACAGGGCAAATCGGAGTCTTTGGCTCCAATTGCAATAACACTTTCACAGCCATCAAGAACATCTTGCATATAAACCTTGGCCAAACAAGATTGATATGACTTTGCGTTTGACGGATCCAGATATTCAATCTCCATAATAAAAATCACCTTTCAATTTAAAAATTAAAACTAACAATGATTTTTATAAATTAAGACAACTATTTCCTGCATGGCATATTAAAAATCAGTTAAATCCAGTTTTTGCAAAACAAATCCTTTCATAACAAACTCACATGAATTATACGCTAAACTGTTAGAGGTTTCGCTCCGTTTCAATTTAAAAGACATCTTGTTTTTATTTTCTAAATAGTCAAATATTTTATACGCTAATTTGCATGAAGATTTATTTTCAGAGTTGCAATATAGGAAAACAAAGCGCACATCATTGGCATTAAAAACCTTGTCGCAAGCCAAAAAGATTCAAATTTAATTTATTATATCACATGATTGAGGTAAAGTCAAGTGTTTGAAAAAAATAATATAATCGGTGATTTTTCAAAAACCCTTGACATAATTTGCCACAATGTGCTACAATGAGAGCGCACATGGAATAAATATTGGCTTTTTAGTCTGGGGTCCCGCGGTTTGGGAAAATTTAAAAACATGTCTTAAAATTTCAAAGGAGCGTGTATTTTAATGCAAAGTTTATTAAAAATCAATTTAAATGGCGGGTTAAAAAGATTAGTTTCAACTTTAATTTGTTTGATGATGGTTTTGGCGACATTCCCAATGCACATGCTTTTAAACACGGTTTGTGCTCAAGAGGGAGATGAGGAGAAGCAACAGATATCGATAACCTTGTCAGGAGCTGATGACGTTAAAAATTGGATGAACAATTATTTCGGTGATATAGATGGAATAGACGACATAAGTATTACATTGGGTGATAATATTGCGGTAGCGGAAGACGATCAAAAAATGGGTGAATCTGCATACTTTTTCGATTTCGCGGACTCTAAATTTGCCGGCAAAATGATAACCATTGCTGGGAGCGATAAAACGATAGAAATAAATAATGCGAGTTTATCTTTCTTGAAACTGCAAGATTGCACAGTTGTTTTGAAAAACATCACAGTTGATGGCAGATGGATTGAGGGTGACAAGTCAAACATCACAAGAGATAACTCTTTTATCAATGTGTTGAGCGGACCTGAATCAAAATTGGAAATCGGAGAGAACGCAACGGTTGCCAATTGCAAAAATTCATTAGGCTGTGGAGGAGCGATATACAATAGTGGAGAAGTGACAATAAATGGAGGAAAGATCACTTCTTGCAGTGCTTGTGAATATGGAGGCGGGATATTTAACTCTAATGGAGGGACATTGACGGCAGTAAAAGGTGAAATCACGAATTGTGCAGCCGACGAGGTTGACGGAGTTGGGCAAGGAGATGCTATTTTTAATTTGGGAACTTTGATTCTTCCAACCATACCATCATCGGGGTCGCTCTCGTTTAAAACTAATAATACTGCGGTGGGCCACACAAGCTACGATGGAGTTCTTAACGCAAAGGGTGTGCATCAAATTAGGTTTGAATATGAAGATAATGGAGCTTCAAAAGTTTTAGATGCGGAGCATATTAAGTGCTATCCTACTGGGAGTGATGTGAAAATACCTGCACGGGATAGGGATAATATCTATACATATACGTGTAGCGCGTTGAAATACGGCAGCAGCCCCGAGATTGCATTGTCAGGTGATGAATTTAGATTAGAAGAGGATATGCTGATAGTAGTTTCAGGCGATGGAACAATAAATTTTGAGGTCAAATACCAAAAGACGATAGAACTTGAGTTAACAAATGAAAATATCAGCAATATGATTCCTTTTATGAAAAACTTGGCTGTAGCAGATTTGCAAGCTATGGGGCGGGACATAAATATTACATTGGGTAGCGATATTACGCTAACGGAGACTTCTATCGCAATGTCCGACGACTACTTTTTCGATTTCACTGACTCTAAATTTGCCGGCAAAAAGATAACCATTGCTGGGAGGCCGGATCAGGAGCAGGAGGAGCTGCCGACTCCTCATAGCATAACTATAAATGATGAAAGTTTATCTTTCCTGAACTTGAAAGATTGCGCAGTTGTTTTGAAAAACATCGTAATTGATGGCGGACCTGCGAGTAGGTCCAACAATTTTATCAATGTGGAGGGAGCTACAGGTCAAAATTTATCAAATCTGTCTATAACTGATGTGAATATTCAAAATTGCCAAACCGATTCAAGCGTATACGTTATAAAGAATGCGGGGATATTGCAAATTACAAGCGGAGACATTGTATGTAATCAATCTAATGCTATTTACAATTCGGGCACTGTGACTCTTCCTGGAAAAGCAGATGACAATTCTTCGCCATTTACAATTGACGCGAATGGCACTGTGAAGCAAGTATGCTGTCAAGATCCCGCAGCAATCCAGAATAATAACGCTAAGAACATCATAATTGACTGTTGTGATGACAAAAATGTTAATCTTTGTACACAATATATTGGGATTTACCCTCAAGGCGCTTCGATAACCCCTCCGGAGATTGAGGGATATGCGTTTAGTCAGCTTACCGGTAATGGATGTAATGAAGGCGGAGACGGCCAGTATACACTCGATTTCACGGATATAACGGCAGCTAGTATCACTCTCGAAGCCACGTATGCGCAAAATAAGTATAAACTGGAGTATAAAGATGCTGATGCTTCAGAGGAAACCGAAGCCACAGCAATTGGCGAAGCAACTGGTTACACTTTGGATGGATTAAAAACAGAAGCCAACGGCAAGAGCAATTTTGAAACAGTTATGAGCCAAAAGGAGAAAGAGCTAAACAAAAATCCAGGCCGCGAATTTAAAGGCTGGAAGTTGGGCGGCTCAGATTTTGAATTGCCGGTAGAACCAACAGAAGAGGGCGAGGAAAAAGAAGACGTGGATTGGGACAATTTGCTTGAAAATGCAGTGCAGAGTGAAACTTCAGGTGTTTATACTATAACATTTCACGCAGTTTGGGGCTCTCAAAAATATATCATTGAATATTGGGATGAAAACGGCAAAAATTTAATTAAAGTTAAAGCGGCTGAAGGATATACAGAAGATGTTACTTTTGTAGATACTAATAATAATAGCATTAAACTGACAGCTGGTGATGAGATTCCACTATTGGAGCCGAGCGAGCCAATTAACGGAAAAACATTTTCAGGATGGGGATACACTTTGGGAGGCAAACCATATGCATTTAGTGGTGAGGCAGATTGGACCAGTTTGGCAGAAGCAGCAGAGGATGTTAAAGAATCAAACAAATTAACTGGCGAGAAGAAAATAGTTTTTAAGGCGCAATATGATAAAGAAATATATTTTATAAAATATATAAATGCGGATAAAGATTATATTAGCGTCAATTTTTTGAACAGTGAGAATAACTTTTATTCACAAGAATTGCCTTATGGTGACAATAGTCCACAAGTGTATCCCCCTTCAACAAAATATTATACGTTTGATCATTGGGAGTATGGTAAAAATGCAAATAACCCTTACACGACTAAAAATTTCCTGATTGATGGCAAAGATGTGACTTGGGATAAATTATCAACTAAAGTCGAGTCTGGGAAGGTGATATTGGTAAAAGCCATATATAATCCGATAAAATATGCTATTAAATATAAAGACGGGGAAAGTGATGCTGTGGTTGCGGCAGGAACGCAGGCTGATTACACAGCTGATGAAAACACTTTAGATTCTGCAATTCCGGATAATTTCAAAAATGGCATAAAAACGGGGTATAGATTTAACAGATGGATGTATGTTAACGTCTTGGGGCGCTGGCGTAAAATGATTCCAGGGCGGACCAAATGGAGAAATTTGGTTGACGGAGCAACTGCAAACAACGAAATAATTTTGCGGGCTGATTATGGGCCAATAGAATATACTATAAATTATGATGCAGGAGATGGAAGCTTCAGCGGTACATCCCCCTCAGGCACCTACACGCCCAGTGATTCGGGCAACAATCAAACTAGCAACTTAGCTGCGATATCAACAGAAAAGCCAACGAAAACGGGTTATTATTTTGACAAATGGACATATGGTGATGGTGAAAAAGAGACTGACTTTATTGCCAATAGAACTACATGGGAGCAATTGATTTCAAGCGCAACACTGAGTGATAATGGAACAACAGGCACGATAACTTTAAAAGCAAACTTTGAGCCAATAGAATATACTATAAATTATGATACAGGTTCTGAAGGAAGCAACGTGAGCTCAACCATCTACACGCCTGATGATTCAACTGGTAATAAAACCAGCGACACGGCTGCGATATCAATGGAAAAGCCAACGAAAACGGGTTATTATTTTGACAAATGGACATATGGCCAAAGTGATATCTGTTTTACTGTCGGTACTACTAAGTGGGAGGACTTGGTTTCAAACGCAACACTGAGTGGTGATGGAAAAACAGGCACGATAACTTTAAAAGCAAACTTTGAGCCAATAACATATACGATAAAATATGTGACTAAAGGCGGGGATAATTTTAAAGATGAAATATACACGACTAATGAGGAAGGCAAACCATTAGATGCTGTTGTTAATTTAAATAAGAAGCCCAGAAATTTCAATAACAAAAAATTTAAAGAGTGGCGGTATGGCAAAAAAGGTGACCACATATTTCTCTTAAGGCAAACTACATGGGAAAATTTAGTTAAAACAGCAGTGGTGGAAAACGGGGGAAATGTGATATATTTTACAGCTTCCTATTATGGTTAATACCGCAAAAGATATTATAGCACCATCAACACAATATATGGATTTTTAGGGGGTTAAAATAAAGAAGCATTAGCATTTTTTGGCTAGTGCTTCTTTTTGTTTTTAATTAAAGAGTTGGATTTGGGTTATATTTGTTCCCTCAATCCTTCTTTGACCAAGACCGGCTCTTTAATTTAAATAGCCTGCTTTTTTCAAGCCTTCCTCGAAAGAGTCCTAAAAGAAACGATGATAAGCCCAATCAATCTGCCGCCTGCTCACCATAAACCATGCAGGTGAGTCTGGCTGAAAATGCCTGGCGTTTTCAAGCTGCCCATAACAAGTGGTAGGTAAACGCCTTGAATTGGAGTTTTTGCGGACGCTTCGCTATCACTTGTTAAGGTTGCTTCCAAAGAGGAGGGGAGGCTTAAGCAAAGTTTAATATTACAGTTAGTTGTGAGCTGGCGGAGCTCGCCTTGTTTTTTGCATTGTTTTTTTGGAACGTGATCAAGGATATTATAATTTGTTGGGCTTTTAAGCAAGGAGTTGGATTTTTTAGAGAGACTTTTATTGGGGCAAATATAACCCGATCAAAATAATACAATTTGTTGTTTTTATACTTTTCGTGTGAATAAAAATTT
>CADBXQ010000022.1 GCA_902798675.1 Oscillospiraceae bacterium | reverse complement strand
CATCTGGATGGAATTGTTTTTCTAGACAAAGTCAAAAATTTATACCGCGGCTGAAAAATTCTTGAGAGAGAGTTGTTTTTAACATGAGAGTTGTTTTTATGGGAACGCCCGAATTTGCATCTTTGGCTCTTTTGCGGCTTTTGGAGGAAGGTCATGAAGTTGTTGCTGTCTTCACAAAGCCAGACAAACCGGTCGGCCGAAAAAAGATTATAACGCCCTCCGCAGTCAAAATTAAGGCTGTTGAAAATAAAATCCCTGTATATCAACCCAAAACTTTGAAAAATCCGGAGCAGGTTGAAATTTTGAAGAAAATCAACCCAGATCTCATAGCAGTTGTCGCGTATGGCCAAATTTTGCCGAAAGAAATTCTGGAGATTCCTCGATATGGTTGCGTTAATGTTCACGCTTCACTGCTTCCAAAATATAGGGGGGCCTCGCCAATCCAGTCAAGCATTCTAAATGGCGATAAAGTGACTGGCGTGACAACTATGTATATGGCCGAGGGGCTTGACACGGGTGATATAATAAGAATGGTTCAAACTCAAATTGGGGAGAATGAGACGGCAGCGGAACTTTTTAAAAGGTTGGCGCCCATGGGAGCGGATTTGCTTTGCCAGACGCTATCAGAAATCGAAAATCAAACTGCAAGCCGCTTGCCTCAAGATGACGAAAAGGCAACATATGCGCCTATTTTGACTAAAGAAATCGCAAAAATTGACTTTTCTGCTTCATCGGAGACGGTTCACCACAAAGTATGTGGCCTATCCGACTGGCCATGTGCATATTGTTATTTAGGTGAAAAAAAATTAAAAGTGTATAAAAGCATTCTAAATGACGAATATTTTGGAAGACCTGGAGAAATTTTGAGCAAAAAAAAATTTATAGTTGCTTGCAAAACCGGAGCTGTTGAGTTTGTTGAAGTTCAGCTTGAAGGCAAGAAGAAAATGCTCGCAAAGGATTTTTTAAACGGCAGCGCTATAGAAAAAGGAACCATATTAAACTAATGTGAGGAAGTGATTTTTATGACTTTTTATTTAAATGACTATATGTATTATTTATTTGTTATTGTTCCAATACTTTTATTAATATTTATAGTTAATGCCAGAGTGAACATGATTTATAACAAATATTCTGGAGAGAGAAATTCAAGAGGAATGACCGGCGCTGAGGCTGCAAGAAGAATTTTAGACATGGAAGGGCTCAGAAACGTTCGAATTGAAAAAATCGGGGGGCATCTGACAGACCATTTTGATCCCAGGGCCAATGTGCTGAGGCTTTCCGCAAAAAACTATGACGAGGATTCAATAGCTGCTGTTGGAGTTGCAGCCCATGAAGCAGGCCATGCGATTCAACATGCGCGTAAATATGTTCCTGTTAAATTGAGAGCTGCAATGGTTCCTGCGATAAAAATGAGCAATTGGATATATCTGCCAGTTGTTCTTGTTGGTGTTTTTGCAAATCTGCCAATTATGTTCCACATAGCCATAGGATTTTTTTTGCTAACAACTGTTTTTCAATTTGTGACGTTGCCTGTTGAATTTAACGCCAGCATGAGGGCGATCTCAATAATCCAGTCCGGAGGTCTATTAAATTCACAAGAAATTGGAGGGGCTAAAAAAGTCCTTTGGGCTGCTTCCATGACATATGTTGTTGCGTTGCTGCTGTCTCTTGCGCAGTTGCTCAGACTTTTTATAAACAGCAGAGATAATGACTGAAAGCAATCCAAGAAAGGCCGCGATGACGTTGCTATATCGAGTTTTAGTTGAAGGTGGATATTCAAACATTGTTTTAAACTCGTTTTTGAGATTTAAAGCCCAAAAATCAATAAATCGCGAGCTGGTTTCAAGGCTTTTTTATGGTGTTTTGGAAAGAAAATTAACCCTAGATCACATAATATCCCAATATTCCAAAGTTAAGAAAATTCAAAACCAAGTTCGAACAATCCTCGAGATGGCCATTTATGAGCTATTATATATGAAAAGCCAAGACTATGCTGTTGTTAATGAATATGTCAACCTTGCTAAAATTTCGAAAAACAAGCGCGCTTCAGGGTTTGTCAATGCTGTTCTCAGGGAGTTTATTCGAAAAGGCAAATATTTTAGCACGCCGCTCAAAAAAGACGACAGAGTCAAATGCTTATCAATCATGTCATCTTGTTCTGAATGGATAGTTAAAAGTTTAATTGAGGATTATGGCTTTGACATTGCGCAAAATTTTCTTCGGAAGCAACTGGAAAAATCCGTTGTTGCAATCAGAGTTAACTCCAAAAGAACAACTCAAATCGAACTTGCGCGCAAGCTTGAAGAGGAAGGAATCAAAACCAAAACCTGCCAGTTGACAAATTGTTTGCTGATTGAAGGGGGAAACGTTGCGGCGACTGGATCATTTTCAAAAGGCTTTTTTCACATTCAAGACATTTCATCCCAGCTCTGCGCGCAGGTTGCCTCATTTTTCAATCCCCGCAGCGTTTTAGACGTTTGCGCCGCCCCCGGGGGGAAAGCTTTAACAATTGCTCAAGAAACGTCTGCTGCAATTGTTGCTTGCGACATCCTCCCCAAACGAGTTGAGCTGATTCGGCAAAATGCAAAGCGGCTGGGGATAGATGGCGTTCGGGGAATGGTTTTTGACGCTCGGGACGAGTTTGGAGAAAGTTTTGATTTGGTTCTTTGCGACGTTCCCTGCTCGGGATTTGGAGTTGTTGGTCGAAAGCCCGAAATTAAATATAAGAAACAAGAAGACGTTAAGAAATTAACTGATATTCAAAGAAAAATACTATACTCTTCTTCAAAAAGCGTAAAATGTGGAGGATATTTGATTTATTCAACATGCACTTTGAGAAAAGCTGAAAATGAGAGGGTTGTTAATGAATTTTTAGCTGACAATCAAGAATTCGAGTTGTGTGATATCCCAAAGTTTGTTAGAAAATATTTCTCAAATGCTGAAAATATGTTAACCATGATTAATGGAAAAATTAACTGTGATGGATTTTTTTTGAGTGTTCTTCGGAGGAAAGATAAAATTGATTAAAAAAGACATAAAATCTATGCTGTTTGAAGAATTGATTGATTGGGCCAAAAAAAATGAACACAAAAAATTCAGAGCTGAGCAGATATTTTCCTGGCTGCATCGGCAAAACGTTGAGTCTTTTTTTGAGATGAAAAACATTTCTAAACAAATTATCGACCAATTGAAGGATGAATTTTATGTAAATCGCATAAAAATTAAAAAAAGACTTGTATCTTCCATGGATAATACTGTAAAATATTTATATGAGCTTGAGGACGGCGAGTTTGTTGAATCTGTTGTTATGCAATATGTTTTTGGAAAGACGGTTTGCATTTCCTCGCAGGTTGGGTGCAAAATGGGATGTTTGTTTTGCGCGTCTTGCAAGTCGGGCTATATTAGGAATTTAACTGCGGCTGAAATGCTTGATCAGTTTTATAGCTGTCAAAAAGATCTTGGCTGCGAAATTGGAAATGTTGTCATAATGGGAATTGGCGAGCCTTTGGACAACTATGACAATTTTATCAGGTTTTTCAAAAATATATCACATCCCAAAGGCAGGAATCTTGGATTTAGGCACATCACCATATCAACATGCGGCTTGGTTGATAAAATCCGAATGCTTGCAAATGAAAGGATTCCGGTTAATTTATCAGTTTCCCTTCATGCTCCCAATGATAAAATTCGAAAAAAAATCATGCCAATCGCAAAAAAATGGAGTGTTGATCAATTAATAGATATATGCAAAAAATATGTCAAAATGACCAACAGAAGAGTCACTTTCCAGTATGCCTGCATTGAAGGTTTAAACACATCAACCAAGCATGCTGCCGAGCTTTCAAGGCTTTTAAAGGGGATGATATGCCACGTTAATTTGATTCCAATAAACCCAATCCCCGAGCGCTCTTTTCGCCCTGCCGAAAGCGCCAAGATATATAGATTTTCTGAAATTTTGCGTGATCAAGGAATTTCAGTTACAATTCGCCGAACTCTGGGCCAAGACATTAACGCATCATGTGGACAATTGAGAAGAAATTCTTTGGATGTTTAAGTTATTTAGGAGGTTTTTCGTTGAATATTTATGGAAAAACTGATGTTGGCAAGTCTAGGAAGATCAATCAAGACGCTTTTGCATATGGAAAGCCGAGCGAAAAGTCTGGTTTTGCTTTTGTTTGTGATGGAATGGGAGGGCAAAACGGCGGTAACATAGCAAGCCAAACCATGCGTGATATTTTGCTGAGCCAACTTTTTAAAGCTTTGAGCAAGCCCTCAACCATAGATTCTGTGAGTAAGGCGCTTGCAAATGCATATATAGACTCAAACAAGCGCATTTTTGACAAAGCCTCATCTGAGAAAAACCTGAAGGATATGGGAACAACTGTTGTCAGCGCAATACTCATAGAAAATGATTTGCTGATTGGAAATGTTGGAGACAGCAGGGCATATTTATATACAAATGGCATGCTAACGCAGCTAACTGTCGACCACTCCTATGTTCAAATTTTGGTTGATTCAGGGGAATTGACGCAAGAAGAAGCGAGGTTTCATCCCAGGCGAAATGAAATAACAAGGGCCATTGGGATAGATGCAAATGTTGAATATGACTTTGTTTGCTCTAAGGTTCGGTGTGGCGACAGGGTGCTTTTGTGTTCAGATGGTTTGACAAGCATGTGTAGTAATGAGGAAATTCGGCAAATTTTGCAAGCTAAAAAGGATTTAAAACAGTCTGTTTCGCGCCTAATAACCTTGGCAAACAGCAACGGAGGATGTGATAACATAACTGTTATTCTCATGGAAGTTTGATTTTTTGGCCTGTTTTGCGCTATATTGTTATAATATTTTAGGGAGGATTGTTAATGGATAAGTTAATTGGAAAGCGTCTGGATGGCAGATATGAATTTTCTGAACTAATCGGAATAGGTGGGATGGCCAATGTATATAAAGCATATGACATTGTTGAAAAATGTGACGTTGCGATTAAAATTTTAAAGGATGAATATTTAGGCAATGAAGACTTTGTTCGAAGGTTTAGGAACGAATCCAAAGCAATTGCAAGCCTTTCTCATCCAAACATAGTTAGAATTTTTGACGTTAATTTTGGCGACAGAATTCAATACATAGTCATGGAATATATTGACGGCGTGACTTTGAAAGAATTCATGGACAAAGCAAAAGTTTTAGAATGGAAAGACACAGTTCACTTCACTTTTCAAATTTTGAGAGCGCTTCAGCATGCTCATGACAAAGGGATAGTTCACAGGGACGTCAAGCCTCAAAACGTGATGTTGCTTCAAGACGGAACCATAAAAATAATGGATTTCGGAATAGCGCGGTTTGCTCGTGATGAAAAAATTAATCGAGACCGAGCGATCGGATCTGTTCACTATATAAGCCCTGAGCAGGCTAGCGGCGGGGTGACTGACGCAAAATCCGACATATATTCAGTTGGAATAATGATGTATGAAATGCTGACGGGCAAACTGCCGTTTGATGGAGACACTCCTGAGATGGTTGCAGCTAAACAGATTCAGTCTTTGGCTGAGTCGCCTTTGAAATTAAATCCAGCCATACCGCAAGGCCTTTCAGACATAATGTGTCGTGCTATGCAAAAAGACCCTGGAAATCGATATCAATCCGCTGCTGAAATGCTTCGTGACATAGACGAGTTCAAAAAAAATCCAGACATTTTATTTGAATATAAATATTTTAATGACAATGATTCAAGCACTAAATATTTCACTGTTTCTGAAAAAGAGCAAATGAAACAGCAATCTTCGCCTGAGCCTAGAAAATTTGGCAATTTGAAAAAAAACAAAAACAAATTGATCCCAATCCTTGTCGGAATCTCTTCAGCGGTTGTTTTGGTTGCGATAATGGTTGTCTGCGCTTTCGTTTTGGGAAACAACGGCAGCAAAACCGGTGATATTGAGATTCCAAATTTCGTTGGAGCAAAATATAGTGATATCAGAACCATGGACAATGGCAAATATGCGGATTTGGATTTTTCGGTGACAGAGGAATATAATTCTCAATATGAAAAGGGAGTTATTTTTTCCCAGGATCCACAGCCTGGAATTTCGGTTAAACGGGGATATAAGGTTAAATTGAAAGTGAGCCTCGGAAATAAGGCCATTTCGGTTCCGGACGTTTCAAATATGTCGCTTGCAAACGCTAAATCTAAGCTTAAATCTGCTGGCTTTAACGACATAAAAACGGTTCAAAAAGATGACAAAAGCGTGACAGCCGGCTATGTTATATCAACCGACCCGCAAGCTGGAGACCAAGTCCCTGAAAACACGTCCATAACGATATATTATAGCAGCGGCAAGGGCGAAACCAGAAGCGTTCCAAATGTTGTTGGCCAAAGTTTAGAAACCGGCAGAGCGACTCTCAGGGCAGCTGGATTTGAGGTTTCGTCAACTGAGAAAAACGACTCCAAGCCAGCAGGAACCATAATTTCCCAGGACATAACGGGAGAGGCGGAATCTGGAACACGCATCACGCTGACTGTTAGCTCTGGAAAATCAGCTTCACGATCCGCAAACCTAAAAATTAATCTTAATTCAACTCAACAAATCAGCGACGCATTTGAGGTTGTTGTTTTAAATTCAAGCAGCAAAGTTGTCGCAGAAGGGACCTATATGGTTGGAGGAACAGTTTCATTCATCGACTCCGGTTCATCCACTATGACATATACTGTTAAAATAACTAATAAATCAACCAAAAAGTCAGCAATATATGGAACATTGACGGTTAATTTCGACTCGGATCCCCCAACATCCAACCCTCATTTCAACAATTCCGCTTTTTCCAGCACTTTATGATTTTGGAGAAATTTTTCTTCCATGTTTGAGCGCGAAGGGTTAATTATTCGCTCAATCAGCGGCTTTTACACTGTCAAATCTGGCGGGGAGTTGTTTGAGTGTAGAGCGCGTGGAATATTTCGAAAAGAGTTTGTTAAACCCGTTGTTGGGGATCGGGTTATTGTTAAACATTTTGAAAATTTTAATATTATTGATAAAATATTGCCAAGAAAGAATTTTTTTCTGCGGCCTGCGCTGGCTAATCTGGATCTTGTTTTGTTTGTTGTTTCAACCTGTGAGCCAAATGTTAATTATCTGGTTTTGGATGGATTGATTGCGATTGCAGAGTTTAAAAAAATTGACATATCTATAATTATTACTAAAACTGATATGGTGAGTTCGGATGAAATTTCGAATATATATAATTTAGCTGGGATTAATTATATTTTTATCGACAATACTAAAAATAATCTAGACAGGATTTATAATTTAGTCTCCGGAAGAATATCTGCTTTGTGCGGAAATTCAGG
Organism: Oscillospiraceae bacterium; assembly: GCA_902798675.1. Lineage (GTDB taxonomy): Bacteria > Bacillota > Clostridia > Oscillospirales > Ruminococcaceae > RUG12519. The sequence goes on along the minus strand of CADBXQ010000022.1, from coordinate 1,635 downwards.
GGTTGGCAAGTCGACTTTGCTGAATAAGTTGCTCCCCGAATTAAATTTAAAAACAGATCAAGTTAGCGCCAAACTCGGCCGAGGAAAACACACCACCAAAACCACTCAGTTATTTTCAATTAATGACGGATTTATTGCAGATACTCCAGGTTTTTCGACTGTTGATATTTTAAAATATGATAAAATCGAAAAAGAAAATCTGACTGATTGTTTCAGAGAATTTAAAAAATATTCGGATTGCAAATTTAAAACCTGCACTCACACCTTCGAAAAGGGATGTTTGGTTCGGCGCGCTGTTGAGGACGGTTTGATTCATCGGCAGCGCTATAGGAGTTATTGTTTTATATATAATGAACTAAAAAACACTAAATATTGATAAATTATTTAATATAATCAAAAATAAAAAGACCTGCATTTTTATCGCCGGTCTTTTTTTAGTTTAAACTGTTTCCTTTTTTATTTTAAATATTAACCTTAAAATTGGGGACAAAACCTTGGGGCTGTGGACAACAACAATTTTCATATAAAAAACTCCTTTTAAATAATAGTTATCTATTAAAAAATAACAATATCAGACCAAAAATTATTAAACCAATGGCAGCTATTATGGCAAGGGTTTTAACAGGCGTTGTGAAGACTATTATTAAAACGCCGCTTGCAATCAACAATTTTCCGGTTATATTATTATTAAAATTTCTCCTTTTTCTAAATCTCATTACAATAACCTCACCTTTTTTTGGCCCAAATGCGTCTTTCACAATTTATAATACGCCAATTCTTGAAACAATGTGCATATCCACATATTTTTGCGAATAAAATTTTATGTGTGGGGGAGGCGATAAAATGGACAATGAATATTTTGATGATGAATTTTCAAATTATTATGAAATTTATGAGGATACATATAAAAATGATAATAATCCAGAAAAAGAAAACAAATCTTCACAAAACAGACACAAATTTTTATTTCACGTATTGTGTGTTCAAACTTTTATCTGTGTTTTTTTATTGGCAACTCTTGGAGGATTAAAAATTATGTCACCTGAAATTTATAAAATAGCCAGCAAACAAATAAAAACATCATTAGAAGGGCCCCAACTAAACGATGGATTTAAAAGTGTTATAGAAAAAATAGAACTATTTATAAATGATTTTTGGCCAATTGAAAATAACCAAACAGAATCTGATATATCAGCAACTGCTCAAATAATTGAAACCGATTTGGAAAATTCATTGGATTGCTAAATAATACCAGACTCGGGAGATAGCTTTCTTTTGGAGTTCAAACAACCAGCCCATGGAAAAATTTCATCCAAATTTGGGAAACGAACAAGTCCTCTAACTGGAAAAAACAACGAAACCCACAACGGAGTTGACATAGTCGTCGGGGATGGAAGAATTCCCACGGTAGTATTTGGTGACCAGCCCGGTTTCAGCGTCGATGATGTTCAGGCCGGCGTGAGTGGTGGCATAGACCAGATTCCCGCGGGCATCCTCAATCAGGGCGCTGCCCAGGCGGGAACTAAGGTAGATGTTGGAGTCCAGTTGCGGGGATGGATACCGGAAAGGGCTGAGCCAGCGGGGAGGAAGGCTCCGCCGGGCCTGACGGTCCCATCCGTTGAGGCCGACTCCTTC
>CADBXQ010000021.1 GCA_902798675.1 Oscillospiraceae bacterium | reverse complement strand
GGCCCCTAAAGTTAAAATCACGGCTCCAATTCCAGAAAAAGCAGCCCCTAAAGTTAAAATCACGGCTCCAATTCCATTAAAAACGGCCCCTAAAGTTAAAATCACGGCTCCAATTCCAGAAAAAGCAGCCCCTAAAGTTAAAATCACGGCTCCAATTCCAGAAAAAGCAGCCCCTAAAGCTGAAATTAAGGCACCAATTCCAGAAAAAACAGCTCCTAAAGTTAAAATCACGGCTCCAATTCCATTAAAAACAGCTCCTAAAGCTGAAATTAAGGCACCAATTCCAGAAAAAGCAGCCCCTAAAGCTGAAATCAAGGCACCAATTCCAGAAAAAACAGCCCCTAAAGTTAAAGTCACGGCACCAATTCCATTAAAAACAGCCCCTAAAGTTGTAAGGGTCGCGAAAAAAGTGCAAATCAAAGCTGATTTAGTTAGGGATGGTGAATATGCTTTAAAAAACTGTGATTCAACACTGGAAAATTCTATGAAATTATTCGAGAAGTGTGATAAAAACTATGTTAGACAAGCTTTATCTTCTGTGGGTCAATTATTTTCGGATGCCAAACATCATCCAACTGATAATGTAATATTAGCAAAATGTGTTAAATGTTGGAGAGCGTTGAATGAAATTAATGGAACAAAAACCAAAATAATGAACTATTACAAAGTTTTACAAAATCAGTCTTTAGAAAACGAATGCTATGATATATTATATAAATGCTTTGAAAATTTTGAAAATAATGGTGAATTTGATCTAGGCAATATAAAAAACATAAATAGCAAGTTAAATCAGGCTATGCTGCCAATTATTAATCAAAAAATACTTAGCATCCTCAATTTAAATGTTGTCGCTGATTCAAATTTGCAGACAAAATGGAAAAATGAAATTCAAGCGGGAAGACAAACCGGACTTTTGTGCTGGCTGTTTGCTGCGACAAATGCGCGAAATTGGTTTAGAGTTCAAAATAAAGAGTCGAGAATATATGGCGCGGGAAATGTATGTAATGAATATATCAAAAATAAAGGAAATGCGCGAGATTTAAAAAGCGATCAAGACTATGAGCCAATATTAAAATATTTGCAAAATTGCGGGCTGAGCACATATATTGTGACTTCAGACATCGGAAACGGCGATAAAGACGCGCAACAAACCAATCGGCTTTTGTCTGAGGCTCTTTTGAAAAAACATTTTAGCGCGAACAAGTCAGCAGTCATCGTCAACAAGCCGGGGCATTGGGTTGCGATCGCTGGAATAGATACTCAAACTCAAAAAGCACTGGTTGTTGATTCTTTAAACGAATCCCCTTCTTGGACAGATTTGGGCGCTCTATGCGGCAGCATTTCCAATATCAAAGATCCAAAAAATCCAAATTGTAATGGTTTATCCATGATATTTGTTAAGGATGATCGCAAATGCATCAGCAGTTCAGCAGCATTTCAAAATGAAGATATGTCAGAGTGGTTTAATATATTTGATGATGCGCTTAAAGCAGCCAGTGGAGAATTTTAATTTTAAGTCATAAATTTTATATTAACAAGCTGTATGCGAGATATAGTCAATTATATTGCATACAGCTTTATTTATGCTAAATAACTCATTTTTTTATAAATATGTTAATTAAAACTATGGATAATAAAACCGGTAGATTAAACAATATTATGGTGATTGGTGAAAATTTATATATCATATTTACAGATATAAACAACACTAAAACTAATATTTCTATAAACATTCCTAAAATATAGGTTATAATTCCGAATTTTAGACATGTTAAGAATTTTTTAGATTCGATTATTGCGCTGGAAAAGGATATAAAATCGTCGCCGCTGATTATTGCTGAGCCGTCTTTTTGCATATCTTTGGTTTGATTTCTGTAGCTTTTATGGTATTGGGCGGGGAGGATCTTAAATAAATTTTCAGATATTTTGAATATTTTTGACAGTTTTTTTGGTTTTATTACAACATCAACCGTCTTTATCACAACAGAAATTCCTTCGTTTTCCAGAGAGCTCAAATTGGATTTGATGTCAAAATTGGCCGACATATCATACATAAACGCGGCCGTTAATTTTCCGGATATTGCAATAAAAACATAGTTACAGCCATTTTTGCTGATCTTTTTGATTTCGGAGTCGGGAGGCATATTTACGTTGTGGTGAATCATCATATAGTAGTTTCCGATGATAACTCGACGATCATCAACCCATGCGGATATGCCCATGTTGTCTTCATATAATATGCTGTCAACGTCTATAGGGTGGCTGTTAAAAACTCGTATGCCTGATAAATTAACAGTTCCGTTGGGAAACAGTTCTTTAGCATTGATAATTATAGCATCTGCTTTTCCAAATTTGCTTGAATCAAATCCCAAAAAAGCAGCTTTATTTTTGTGTAACTTTTTTTGTGATATGAAAAACGGAAAAACAATCGAAAATAAAAAGGAAAATGGCGTTATTAGGCATAAACCTGAAGCAAAAGCAGTTATTGCAATCCAAATGTTTTTGGAAATAACTGCTGAAATCAACAAAAGCAGAACACTCAAGTAAAATCCAATTGGGGTTAAAAAATATCCGACTGAATCTGCTATGTGTTGTGTGAAAGAATAATATATAAAATCAGTGAAAAAATTTGTTTTTCGTTTATAAATAACCATAGGATCGTGATTTTCTTTTCCTCGTTTAAAGGCAGATAGCAAATCCTCGGCGTTTACAATACCAACTGTGCAACCTTTTCTGCTTTTGTTGCAAATAAACCTAAAATTAGATAAAATAGCAACAACGTGCATATATTTTGACATGCAATGAAAAGCCATTCCTCCAATAACAACCGGCGTCAAAACAAAAATATTTTTGTTGTTTATCATCTCTGTTCCGGAAAAAAGCAACATCGCAACCTGAAATATATTTCCCAAAAGCATGACGCACAAAGCACTATCCGAATTTGGCTTTAGTTTAACAAGTCCTGAAATTCCAGAACGCAAAACGTTGTAAAACGGGATTGTTGCAACAATCAAAACCCAAAAGTTTAAAAAGACATATGAAAGCGGGTTGGCCAAAGTTAAACTTGGAGGGAGATAAAAATAGTTGAAAACCCCCAATTGCCAAATAATTGAAATAAAAAACAAAAAAGTCAAAATTATGGTGGATATCATATATTTTTTCTTTGAGGCTTGCAAATATTTGTTTACTTTCTTTGAATCGTGTTTAGATCTGTATTCGATTTGCTCAGACCAATTGTTGTCAACCAACAATTTTGACGCGGTGTTTCGATCATCTGAACCGTCAGACGGATCATACAGCGGCCTCATCTTTGAGCTGTGTACTGTGCTGTAACTGCAGTTAAAATTTTTTATTTTTTTATTTCGCTGTTTTTGGAATTTATAAAAACTGTCGGTTTGAGTAATTTTAATATTTTTTAAATCGTCAACCTTTTTAACATCATGGTCGTCCGCTTGAAAAAATTCGCCTGTGTGGAAAGTGTCGGGGTCGCGAGTCTTGCCAGAATTGCTATATATATTATCGCTTGAACCAGACGTAAATTTTTCAAATTTTTGCTGTTTCACTTTATGTGTGAATTTGTTCATGCTGTTTTTAAAATTCGTTTTTTTCCTTTCCAAATCAAGATCTTTCGTTATCTCCATGTCATGTGGCGACTTTATTTGCTCAAACTTTGAATCATCAAAGCTTTCGATTAAAACGCTGTTTTTTAGATCATAGCAATTTTCATAACTGGTTTTGGATTTTAGTATATCACGCATATCTTCAAAGGTTAGTGCATTGCTTTTGCTGCTATTTTTGTTCACTCAAACCACCTATCTCCCTCCGGCCAAATTCCAATTTTTTAAACAATTTCAAGCGCTTAATATGTGTCGTTTTTTGGGGGATTTTCAGGGTTGCTTTCGCCTGAATGAAAATTTAAAAAGAGGTCTGCTTTGGGGATAATGAATTTTTGAGATTAATATATTAGTTACATATTTAAAATTTAATAAATCGATTTTAATATTGTTTATATACACCAAAGCCAACGACTCCTCTCAAAAAAATTTAGCTTTTATATTTTTTCTTTGTCTTAAAATTTCATACATTATTATTCCGCCAGCGACAGAGGCGTTGAGCGAGCTGATTTTTCCGGACATTGGAAGGGAAATTGAGCCGTCAGCTTTCTGTTTAACCAGTTTTTTAACGCCAAATCCTTCCGAGCCAACAACCAGGCCGATTGCTCCAGAAAAATCAATTTCACACCAATTTTGCCCGTCCATATCCGCACAATAGATCCACAGTCCCATTTTTTTGAGATGGTCTATGCAACTGGGAAGGTTTGAAACTCGCGCGATCAGCAAAGAATTAACGGCGCCTGATGAGGTTTTTTCAACAACCGGCGTTATTGAAGCGCTCCTTCTTTTTGGGATGATCAAGCCATGAGCTCCTGCGGCTTCGGCGGTCCTGATTAAAGCGCCCAAATTGTGGGGATCTTCTATGCCATCGCAAAGGACAACAAAAGGGGGTTCTCCTCGGCTTTTTGCAAGGCTCAGTATATCCAAAACCTGAGCATATTTAATAGGACTTGCCATCGCAACGACTCCTTGGCTATTTTTGCCATATTGGTTTAATTTACAAGGGTCAACATATTTAATGACAATTTCGGCGCGCCCGGCGGCCTCCAGCAGCTTTTGCAGATTTCGGGCAGTTTTTGATATAAAAATTTTGTCAATATGCCTGCCGGATTTTATTGCTTCTTCAACGGAATTTTTCCCCAGTATTATTTGACTCATCATTCTAAAACACACCCATCTTTTAAAAACATTCACCCTAGCATTATAGCACGTTATTTCATATTTTGCACCTATTTGCGAAAGTTTTTCAAAAAATTTTTGTGGGTTTGCATATTATTGTATTACAAATAGCAAAAAAGCGCAAAATTTTTCAGTTTGTATTGTCGGATTGGGTTAGATTTGTCCCAATAAGATCCCTTGCTTAAAAAATCTGCCGCTTGATTCAAAAAAAACTTCGAAAAGCTCGAATATCCTTGAATCTGTTCCAAAAAACAATGCAAAAACCAAGCTAACCGCCGCCGTCTCACAATCAACTGTAATATATAAACCCATTCAGACTCCGTGTCTTTTTTAAAATATCCACAACAAGTGGTAGTTAAACGAGCTCAAAGATAATTTATTTTTAATTTTAATTGAATATTTATCAAATTATGCACTTAGTGAGGCCTGGTTTTCAACTTTCATTTTTTTGAATATCAATTTGTGAAGATCCCGTATTTATAATGTTTTTGCCCGGTAATACTGTTTGTAAATATTAAATTGTTGAAAACTTGTTTATTCAAGTGGAAAACTTTTTGATTTTATTGTTAGGAAGTATGTTGAAAACTATGTTGAAAAGGTTAAAAACTCATTATACATGGGATTTGATATGTTAAAAACAATTGTTGAAATTTATCAGACATTTTAACTTTTGCAAAAAACATATTTTCAACAAAAACAAAAAAGCCCATAAATGGCGGGCTTTTTTATTGCAAAGGGTCATTTTTGATTTTTGCGGCGAGCGCGAAAGTATTCAACACTATTATTTGCGATAAAGTTGAAAAAAATAGCTTTGCTTAATTAATTATTAAAATATTTTGGGTTTATTGGGTTTTGCTTTGAAATACTTTAGCTATACGCAAATTAAAAAGACAGCGGGAAAATAAACCAAAGCTCAGTTTTCAGATTCAACCGACTCATATATTCCATCTCGAACAGCTTCAGCGATCAAATTAATTGTTTTGTCACTAAATTTTTCTTGACAATTTCCAAGTTTTTTGCTGTTGCGCAGGGCTTTTTTCACTTTGTTGACTAATTCATCATTATCATTAATAAATCTCGCTGTGCATTTAGAATTTATTAAATAGTCAACTGAAACGCCGAAAAAGTTTGCGATTTTTATCAACATTTTGGAATCGGGCTCACGTCTTCCTTGCTCATACATTCCGATGGTGCTGGGGCAAATTCCCAATTTTCCGGCTAAAGCTGCCTGAGTTAGTTTCATTTTTTTTCTCAATTTTTTTAAACACTCACCAAACATAGTAATCCTCCAAAAATATATTATTTTATTTAAAGTGTGACTTTTTTAGTGCAAAAAAAGCAAATATATTGACACCACCACACTTTTAGTGGTATTCTAGTTTTAACACTTGATGTGTTAATAATGTTTTGTAAATCATAGGGGGATGACACAAATGAAAGAATTAATGCGTGAATATAAAATCACAGCTCAAAATCTTTACATTGCACTCAATAAATTAAAACACAACACTGTTAAATATAAGATATTGCTATCTGAATATCAACATGCCTGCCATATACACCGCCATCTGAAAAAATACTGCAAAGCGAGGGGGATAATATGAGAATTGTGTCCTTCGATCATTTGTTTGAATCGGATATGGCAAAACTTGCAAAGCTGGCGGAAAATTCAAATTCTGAAAAAATACAAACCCTAAAAAGAATGCTATCTTTAGTTATTCTTGAGGAACTCAGCGACAGGCAAAGGGAAGTTTTAGACATGTATTTTAACCAAAAAATGAATTTTAGTCAAATTGCTAGAACATTAAAAGTCAACAAAAGCACAGTATCTAGAATAAAAACTTGCGCATTCAATAGAATTCGAAGAATTCTCAAATACTATAACGTTAGATGATTTAAATGTCGTATTTTTGAAATAATATAGATCTATCACTTTTTTTACTTTTAGTTTTGTTTTAGCAACTGGCCTTTAAGTATTTAGGATGGTTTAGATTTTTTTTAACAGAATTTTCGTTTGAGTCAGGTTATAGTTTTTTTATGGCGCATTTGATTGAAATTTCAGAAAAATCCCAGCGCAGTTAAACATTTTAAGCTTTTTGGGTTATAAACAAACTCTTTTGAATATTTTATGTTTTTGCAAAACTCATTCCATGTATCTTTATAATTTTTTCTTGTCTTCTGGGAATCGCAGTGTAATATGTCATTACACACAACCTGATCCTGACATGACGCGAAAGATAGAGCGCTTTTCATTGCGTTTTTGAAATTTTTAAACCTCATTTTCAAACGACATCCTTAAATAAAATACTAAAATCAACCTTATATACTATTTTACACTAAAATGAACTAAAAGTGTATATAATTCATAAATTATTTACAGTGTGTTAACAAAAAGTTTACAAAATACGCGATTTTCACCAATATAACAGCAATTTGGAAAATAATGTTAATATGTTGAATTGTCAATATAATCCTTTAATTTATGGACTATATTGAGTATAGTAGAATTTTTAAAGTGATATGATGATCTATTTGCGACTAAATAGTAAATAACATAAAAAATATGATCATATATGGTTAAATTGATTTTTTTTAAAATGTAATCAGAATCTATGACATCAACCACAACATCTGCCATGTCGATATACAGACCCAGTTCCGGGGAATCTTGAACTTTGATTATGCTGGCGTCTCTAGACTGTTTTAAAAAATAATTCATAGCAATATTGGGATATCTAGTTACAACACGCAAAGCAGCTCCCATGTTGTCCTTAAAATCTTTTTTCGAAATGACAGCCATGTTAGATTTGCGAAGTTTTAAATCCAGCAATTCAATCACCGGCGGCTTATATTCCGCTAAAACATCGCTTCCAGTAACGCCAATGTCTGCGGCTCCTCGTTCAACATATGTTGCCACATCCATGGGGTTGACTAAATATGCGCATATTCCATGCATGTTTTTCTTAAAAAGCAGCCTATTGTTGAAATTTAAATCGTTTGTATCACAAAGTCCAATAAAAGTTAATATATCAAAAAATATTCGACCAAATATATTATCTGGCAGGGCGATTGCTATTGTTTCGTTCAAGCTAGATCCCTCCATTTCTGATTTCTTTAAATTTCATAATCACCTTAGCTTTAATTGATTTATCCATATTTTTTCCACAATATACACTTTTTCCCTCGCTAACCAGCTGACACACTTTTTCATAAACTTCTGTTAAATCATCCGAATAATCATATAATAAAAAAACGTCAATGTCATATTTTTTCGAACATTTTAAGTTATTTATTAAGTTCAAATAGATTGAAAAGCCGATGGCGCGACCGGGTTTTCCAAGGTGTTTCATGAGGCGAGTGTATTGGCCGCCGGCAATGACGTGAGATGGAATATTTTTGATAAACCCTTTAAATATTAGGCCATCATAGTAATTCATGAATCCAGTTGTTATAGACATATCAATTATAAAATTAACTTTCGTTTTATTTTGAACAACCTCAACAATTTTTTGCAATTCGTTTAATTTTTCAATCGCTTCAACATTTTTCATTTTGCTGATTAGTTTTGGAATGGCAATTTTTGCAGGGCCATATGTTGAAATCAGATTAAAAATTTGCTCTGTGATGTCTTGACCAATTCCAATTATGCTGCATAAAGCCTTGACTCCAGGGATATTTTTCCCTTCAATGAATTTAAATAGTTGAAGCTGCCTTTTTCCAATGTCAAAATTTTTTAATAAATCGAAAATAACTCCCAGATGTGATATATTTAGGACGCATTCATTCGAAACGGTTTGCAAAGATTCGGCAGCCAACCCAACAACCTCACACATATTATAAAAATCTATGTCGCCTATGCATTCAACGCCGGATTGATTTATTTTCTCATATTCATTGTTTTTCTCACACGCTCTAAACACATTATCATTATAATATATTTTTCTGATTTGATTCAATTTTATTCGCGAACTTTTGGCGATTGAGAAGGTGATATCCGGTTTTAAAGCTAGTAAATTTCCATTAAAATCCGTGAATGTTATCATTTTGTCATCATTAAAAAAATGTTTGCTGTTTAAATAAAAGTCATATTTTTCGAATTTATTTGTTTTGAGTTTAAAATATCCGTATTTTTTATATAGCTTGCTTAGTTTGAAAATAAGCATTTCTTCGCTATTTTGAGCAGCTAGAGTTGAGCTCATATCATACACCTCCTTTCTTAAAAATCAAAATAAGAACATTTATTAATGGTTTAAAACAATCATCCCGCTACCAATTTTTTCCAACTGCAATTTTCATAAACCCAAATTATGATCAGTATTTTTCTGACTCCTATTATATCACATGATTTTTTATTTGTCCACCCATTCATTTTGATTTAATATATCTAGATGTTTCTTTGCTATTTTTTTCATTATAAAATTTAAAATAATAAATATGGGAATAATATAATCACGCGACACTTTTTACTGAAAAAATTATAAAAAATTATAAGGAGATGAAATTTTATGAAATCAATGACAAAAAGCGCAATGGTTGGACTTGCAACGGGAGTTTTGGCTGGCGCAGCTATAGTTAAAGCCTCAAAGATGAAAAAATTTAAAAATAAAAAAGCAGAACGCGCAGTTAAATCCATAGAAACCGCGGTTCAGGATATTGTAAAAATGATAAAATGCGAATAAAATTGTTTTTTAGTAAAATAATATATATATATCGTGATTTAGGAGGAATTTTAAATGGATGAAGCCAACAGAAGCATTTCTTGCACAGTCGAGCAGTGTAAAAATCATTGCCCAAGCGAAAACTATTGCGCGTTAAAAAACGTCAGAATTGGAACTCATGAACCTAATCCCAAAATGAGCGAGTGCGTCGATTGCCAATCTTTTGAACAAAAATCACCTAGCGAAAAGTAATATTTTCAAGTATATCACAAATTAAAATCTCAGTTCATTTTTATATGACTGGGATTTTATGCTGGTAACTCAAAGCACAATCATATCCAAGTTGGGCTGAAGGTCTATTTTTTTCAAATTTTTGTTTATTTACTTGCTTTTAGGGCAAACGTTGCGCCCCATCGCTTTAAAACAACAACCTGAGAAAAGCCCCCAGCAATCAAGGCTTGCTTTTCGTGGGCGACGGTTAGCGGCGTGTCAAAGTGATAAATTTCGTTGTTTTTTAGGTTTTGTTGTTCTTTCAGTTGCAAAAATTCCTGCCTGTGGAAAAGTTCTTCTTGATCTGAAAGCGAAAAATAATCTGTTAGTATAAAATATCCACCTTGATTCAAAGATTTTCGCAATTTTGCGTAAAGCGGAATTTTTTCTTCTTTGGTAAAGTGATGCAGCGATTCGACGGACACTGCTGCGTCAAATGAGCCTTGCCCAAGCGGAACATCAAAGTATGATCCCAGAATCAAAGTTAAGGATTTATCGCTGAATTTTTTTCTCAGAGCGTCCAGCATTCCCGGAGCGAGGTCAATTCCAGTCACTCGTGCTTGGGGGTTAAGTGAAAAATATTCTTCCAGTTCAAGCCCAGTTCCACAGCCTAGATCAAGAACCTTTGCAGATGTTTTCTTTGGCAAGCAATTTGCTGTATATGGATAAAATTCCTTGGCGGCGAAGATGCAACTAAGCTGATGTGTATCATATGTATCTAATCGTTTGTCGAAAAATTCGTCCATTTTCTCAAGCATTCGGCATCCCTCTTTTCAAATCACAGTTCCAAGGTAAATAGTGTAAACAATAAATAAAAATTTGTCAACCCCCTTTTTTAATTTGGGAGCTGACAAACTAAAAATTAAACTTGATGAGCTTTTTATTTATTGAAAGCTTTGATATACATCATTGCCAACTTTGTCAGCGGCAGTCTTTGAGTCATACGCCAAATCAATAAATCTGGCTGCGTCACCAGGTGAAAGATGTTGGATAAACGATTCTGTCCAAGGCTGGTCTTCAAATATCTTGCGCACAGCAATTGCGATGTCCGCCTGGTTTTCATTAAGCTGTGTCATGTCTAATATGCGCTCTTTTCCATATGTTAAGCAATTGTCTATTGCATTGACCAGACGATTGCCATCTGCCTGAGACAGATTATTTAACAAATTCTTTTCTCCCAGCAACCGTATAACGTCAGCAACATAGATTTTGACTTGATCCGTTTTTGACAATTCTTCCAGCATTTCTATAATTTGTGGGATTTTATCTGGAATTTCAATAATGGTGTTTATTAATGTATTCATGTTGTGGATCACCGCCAATATAGCAAACATGGCTTTTTGTCGAGCTTCGACGTTTTGAGTTCTTGAACACGATGTTAGTATATCCAAAAAGTTTCCTAATCTAGGCGTTGCAGACTCCTCATTAAGATATTGGAAAAATCTATCATAACATGTCAACATTTCCGCAATATCTGCAACATCTGCTTTTAAAGCGTCAATTTCTGAACATCTTTTGAAAACTTCAAAAAT
>CADBXQ010000020.1:9133-11763 GCA_902798675.1 Oscillospiraceae bacterium | reverse complement strand
TTTGCCGCCAGTCGGTTGAGACACATATATAAAAGAGCCTGATCTTTCGGTGCTTGCATTACTCCCTTTAATCCATCCACCATCAATTGTGATGCTTTTCAAAATAACCGTGCAATCTTTTAGTCTCATGAAATATAAATCTGCATTATTTATGGTTATTTTATGATTTCCCCCGTCAATGGTTATGGTTTTGCCGGCAAATCTATTGTCAGCGGCAGTGAAATCGAAAAAGTATTTGGTGCTAGATTCATTTGCACTCATTGTTGGCAAGTTATTGACAACAACATTATTAGCAACCTCAATATCATTAGTCAATTTAATAGTTATGTCGCCTGCGCTTTTCACGGCATCCGCATCAGCTAAAGCGCCTGACGTCTCCGCATTCATCCAACCCGAAACTTCCACGAACCGTGCTTGAAATCATGTGCATTGGGAACGTCGCCAAAACCATCATCAAACAAATTAAAGTTGAAACCATCCTTTTCAGCCCACCATTTAAATTGATTTTTACCACTCTTGACATAAAAAACCCTCCTAAAACAATAATTTAAAACTAGTGTTGAAAATTTTCCCCAAATCCCGGGGCCACGGACCAAAAATCACATCACGACCGACTTTTTTTTACAATTTCTCTTGCGATTTCATTATAGCACACGTTGTCAAATTTTGTCAAGGGTTTTTGAATGAACGGTTTGCAAAGTTGTCCGCCCTTGCTCAAGGACATTAGCCTACCGCTTGTCATTGGCGCTTTCAACTGAACTTGTCCTTGAGGAAGGTTGAATTGCATGGTCGATGGTCTCATGACGGCGCTCAAGTGGCTTCCCGCATGGTTGGTTTTTGGGGACGAATTCGAGGGCGGCTTAAATACATCCGGTATTATTATTGGAAAGCCAGTTTTTTAAAGCAGGGGAAGTTGAGGGGACAAATATAACCCAAAAAAATTTTATCTTCCAGTTTTATTCCCAGACCCTTGATTTTTCTAAAAAAGTAGTTTATAATGTTACTTGGCACTCAAGTTTAATGAACGCTAAATATTTTATGAGGTGAATTTACATTGGCTAAAATTCAATTTAAAGCAGAGTCTCGAAGGCTCTTAGACTTAATGATCAACTCTATATACACACATCGCGAGATTTTTCTTCGAGAGCTCTTATCAAACGCAAGCGACGCAATAGACAAGCTTCATTTCAAGTCCCTGACAGACTCATCAATCCAAAGCGATTTTTCAATCAAAATAGAAACAGACAAGAAAAACCGAACTCTCTCCATCACCGACACGGGCATTGGCATGACAAAAGATGAGCTGGAATCTAATCTTGGAACAATTGCAAAAAGCGGTTCGCTGGACTTCAAAACTAAAAATCCAGATGACGCTTTGGACATAATCGGGCAGTTTGGCGTTGGATTTTATTCCGCTTTTATGGTCGCCGACGCCGTGACTGTTGACAGCAAAGCATATCAGTCTGACTCTTCATATTGCTGGAAGATCGCCTGATAAACAAAACATTGGAACAACAATCACTCTACACATAAAAGAGGATTCAGACGAGGAAACATACAGTGAATTTTTAGATGAATTCACAATAAAAAGACTTGTTAAGAAATATTCAGACTATTTGAGATATCCAATAAAAATGGAATGCGAACACTCGCGAAAAAAAGAGGGCGCAAAAGATGACGACGAAAACTCATGGGAAACATATAAAACCCTAGACACCCTAAACAGCATGACGCCCATATGGAAAAAAAGCAAAAAGGATCTGACGGACGAGGAAATAAACAGCTTTTATAAAGACAAATTTTCCGATTTTGAAAATCCCGCGAAGGTCATCCAATCCAAAACCGAAGGAACCGCAACATATTCGTCTATGCTTTTTATTCCCTCGTCCCCCCCGTTTAACTACTATACCAAGGATTTCGAAAAAGGCCTTCAGCTTTACTCGTCCGGCGTCTTGATAATGGAAAAATGTTCTGAGCTTTTGCCGGATTATTTCAGCTTTGTTAAGGGGCTTGTTGACTCTGAAGATCTGTCTCTAAACATATCGCGCGAAACTTTGCAGCACAATCGCCAGCTCAAAATCATTGCCAAAAGCCTGGAGAAAAAAATCAGAAACGAGCTTACGCTTTGGCTAAAAAATGACAGGGAAGGCTATGAAAAATTTTTCAAAAACTTCGGCCTCCAGCTGAAATATGGCGCATATGCCTCATATGGAGCCGACAAAGACAAGCTCAAAGATCTTTTGCTTTTTGAGTCTTCAAATGAAAATAAGCTGACAACCATCGCTGAATATGTTTCTCGAATGAAGGATGGACAGGAAAATATATACTATGCGTGTGGGGATAGTGCTGAAAAAATTTCACGCATGCCTCAAATCGAGTCTGTTAAGGACGCGGGTTATGAAATCTTGTTTTTAACCGACGGAATTGACGAATTCACAATAAAAATTTTAGCTGAATATGACAAAAAGAAATTCAAAAATGTTGCATCTGATGATATTAATTTGGAAGATGATGAAAAAAACAAGGAAACAGAAGAAAAATCCAAGCAACACGACAGTTTGTTTAAACTGATGAAAGAAAACTTGAAAGACAAGGTTTTGGACGTTAAACTCTCAAATCGTCTGAAAAAC
>CADBXQ010000020.1:0-9117 GCA_902798675.1 Oscillospiraceae bacterium | reverse complement strand
GAGATGGAAAAAGTTTTAAACTCCATGCCAGCAGCCGACCACAAGGTTAAAGCTCAAAGGGTTTTGGAAATCAACCCAAATCACCCCATATTTGAGAAACTTTGCGAGCTTGAGCGCTCAAACAAGGAAAAGCTAAAAGAATATTCCGAGTTGCTATATGTTCAAGCGGCTTTAATCGAGGGGATTGCGCCCGAGGATCCGGTTGAATTTGGAAATAAAATTTCAAAAATCATGGCCCAATAGACTTTGTTTTTTTAGTTGGAATCACCTTAATTTAATAAAAAATTTGCGATTGGTTTGATTTATTTTCTGTTAATCTTTGCGATGTATAATTAATTATGTGGTAAACCTTATATATTAAATTTTGTGGTGGTTAATATGTCAAGATATGGAAAAATTCAATATGGTCCCAAAAAAACCTTTATACAAAACACGCTCTACACTCAAAACAGGGAAATCTCCTGGCTTAGATTCAACGAGCGGGTTTTGGACGAGGCTGCTGATCAAACTGTTCCTCTTTTGGAGAGGCTCAAGTTTATATCTATTTTCACAAGCAACCTGGACGAGTTTTTTATGGTTCGGGTTGGGAGCTTAACCGATCTTTCCTTGCTGAAACAACCGCCGATTGACAATAAAACCGGCCAAACTCCCTCAGAACAGTTGAGCAAAATATTCCAAGCGGTTCCGAGCCTATATGAAAAAAGATATAAAGTTTTTTCCAGGCTTGAAAGCGAACTTCGCCATCACGACATCTATAATTTGAATTATCAAGAATTGTCTAAAAAAGAAAAGGATCTCGCCAAAATATATTACAATGAGTATATAAAGCCGGTTTTGTCCCCCCAAATTATAGATGTTCGCCACCCCTTCCCCCACCTGCTAAACAATGAGTTATACATAATAACGCAATTAAAATCCAAATCCAAAGATATATTTTATGGTATACTCGCTATTCCCAACATGATTCCTAAAATTTTGACTCTGTCTAAAACAACTTCCCTAAGATATATATTAACAGAAAACATATTATTTCAATTTGTCCATCAACAATTTTCGATGTATGAAATGACGAAAAAATCAATAATACGGGTTACAAGAAATGCCGATATTAACCCAGACGATGAGCAATATGACATTGAAGACGACTATAGGCATCACGTCAAAAAAGTTTTAAAAACTCGAGCCAGGCTTCAACCGGTCAGGCTGGAATTTTATAACGATATATCATCAGAAATGCTAAACTTTTTGTGTCGAAATCTGAAGTTAAAAAAGCAAAGGGTTTTTAGGTCTAGATCGCCTCTTTCAATGAAATATGTTTTTTCGCTTGGTGATAAAATATCAAAATCAACAAGAAAAATTTTGTCATATGAGCCTTTTTCTCCAGTAACTCCTTATTTTATCAACCCAAACGAAAATATGATTAGGCAGGTGATTAAAAATGACATACTCTTATTTTACCCATACCACAAAATGGACAGTTTTATTAGCTTAATTCGGGACGCGGCGCTTGATCCAAACGTCATATCCATAAAAATAACAATATATCGACTGGCGAATAATTCCAAATTGGTTGATTATTTAAAGCTTGCTGTCGAAAATAAAAAAGAGGTTGTTGTTTTAATTGAATTGCGCGCAAGATTTGACGAAGAGAGCAATATAAAATGGAGCAATGAGCTGGAGGAATCCGGGTGTAAAATTTTATATGGTTTTGAAGGATATAAGGTTCACTCTAAAATATGTCTCATAACAAGAAAAGATAAGAGTAAAATCCAATATATCACTCAAATCGGAACGGGAAACTATAACGAACAAACCGCGAAAATATACACAGATTTGTCGCTCATGACGGCGAATCGATCAATCGGGGAAGACGCCTGTTTATTTTTCCAAAATATGTCGATATCCAACCTTCACGGAGAATATGAACGCTTGCTTGTTTCCCCAAACAGCCTCAAAAATAAGATATTGGCGCTGATAGACGGCGAAATATCTCGAGGCAAAGCCGGAAATATATTTATGAAAATGAACTCCTTGACTGACATAGACATAATAAACAAGCTCTCCGAAGCTTCTGAAGCTGGCGTTAAAATCAAGCTAAACATACGCGGAATATGCTGCCTGCTGCCTGGAATTCGAAAAAAAACTGCAAACATCCAAATAACCAGTATAGTTGGAAGATTTTTAGAACACCCCAGAATATATTGCTTTGGCAAAGGCGTGGATGACGTTAAAATATATATAGGATCGGCAGACATGATGACAAGAAACACAGAAAAAAGAGTTGAAATTTTAGTCCCAATATTCGAAAAAACAATAAAGAGTCAAATTTTAGACATAGTTGATGTTATAAATAACGACAATGTTAAAGCAAGAAAAATCGCGCCAAACGGTGAACTGAAAAAAATTTTTAAAGCTCAAGACGCCCCAGACGTTGATAGCCAGGCTTATTTTTTAGACCAAGCTCAATCTTTTTTGAATAAAGAGCCGCTCCAGCGCAAGAATCTGATATATCAAATTAAAAATAAAATAATAGATATGTTTAAAAAATAACTCAATATGACTGGATGTAATCAGCAAAAACAAACCCAACTCCCATAGGCGTTTGAACAGCATACCAATCTCCATGGCGCCCAAGAATCATAATTTGATCTCCATTTGAAAGCAGGCCGATGATTTTGGAATTTGTTGTTGATTTATCTCGCAAATTTAAATTTCCGCTTCGTAGGTTGACGATTCCGGGATATGGGGCAGAGGTTCCTGTGAAGGACATCCCAAAATAGTCGGTCAGCGCTTGGGCTATGGTTTTTGCTATTTGATCCAAGTTTCCCTTGATCCACTGGGCGTCCTCCAAGTTGTCGTGATATGCGGTTTCAATTAAAATTCCGGGCGCGCGAGTCTTCCCAACCTCCCCCAAGTTTGTCGTGGGTATTGCGCGAACCAAGTTTGGATCTGGATAGATTTTTTTAAAATATTCAACTAAAATATCAGCTATTTTCTTTCCATTTTCACTATATGGAGAATAATAGACTTGTGTCCCTTTTATTTGACCCGCGCTTTGCTCCGGAGCCGCGTTGGAATGGAGAGCCAAATGCAGGTCATAATCTCCCTCGTTTGACTCTCGAATCGAAGAAGCCGCCGTCATCTGGGGCGTGTTGCGTTTATATCTGATCCCATTTGAGTTTAAATATGGCTCTAAAATGTCCGCCAATTGGTTCATAACTTCCTCTTCCGTCCCTCCGTCAACATACAAATTTGCTTCCTGCGTTGATGGACTCAAATAAATTTTAGGCATAAAAATATCCTCCCAGTAATATAAAATCAACTAACTCACTATTATTATATTAAAAGAATAAAATTTTGTTTACTGGAGTGACATTTTTTGCGGGGATACAATTGATATGCAACGCACTTTAAAAGATACATTTAGTATAATTTAGTGGGGTTATATTTGTGCCAATAAAACTTTCCCTTAAAAAATATGACCCGTTTTCTAAAAACTCAACAAATTTAAATATCCTTAATCGAATTCTAAAAAACAACGCAAAAGCAAATTCAAGCGCCGCCAGCTCACAACTAACTGTAATATTAAGCCTGCCTCGAATAACATAACTTTGTTTCCCAGCGTGATATTTTTATTATTGATATTTTTTTAATGTTGTGGTATAATCTTGTGTTAGTGAGGTTAACTTGCGCGAAATTACTATAATCATAGCGTTTTAGCAAATCATCATTTTGTCGAAGGAGAAATTTTATATGAAAAACCTGGCCTACTATAATGGAAAAATTCAACCCATTTCTGAGCTGAAAATTCCCATAACAGATCGAGCTGTGTATTTTGGAGACGGTCTATATGACGTTGTTCACGCCGTAGATCAAAAAATTTTCGCACTAAATGAACATATAGACAGATTTTATGACAGTTGTGATCTTTTAAATATATCGTTCGATATAAAAAAAGACGAATTAAAAGAAATTATTCAACAATTAATTGAAAAAGAAAACAGCACCCACCAAAAAATATATTGGCAAGTTTCTCGGGGATCAGCTTTGAGAGACCATGCATTTCCGGATGATGCAAATCCAAATTTGTTGATAATGGTCACAAATGATGCTATGAAAAATATGAATAAAATCAAATATAATCTTATTTTAGTTGAAGACACAAGATTTTTCCACTGCAATATAAAAACATTGAATTTAATACCCAATGTAATTGCATCTGAAAAAGCAAAACAGTCCGGATGTCAGGAAGCTGTTTTGCATCGTGGCGAATATGTGACGGAGTGCGCGCATTCAAACATAGCAATCCTAAAAGATGGGGTTTTAAAAACTGCTCCTTTAAACAATTTAATACTACCTGGAATAACCAGAGCCCACCTAATCGACATTTGCAAAAAATTAAATATACCCGTTGTTGAAAAAGCCTTCACTATTGACGAACTCAAAAGCTGCGACGAAGCAATCGTTTGCGCCAGCGGCTCATTGTTCATGGGGGTTGATACACTGGATGGGGAAAAAATTGGCGGAAAAAATTCAACTCTACTAAAAAAATTGCAAAAAACATATGAGCAAAAAATTATCGATGAATGCGGCAAAAGTTTGCTAGAATAAAAAATATTTAAATTATTACAATAAAATTAGCTTCGCCTAGGCCAAAAGATCTTCATGTGATTTAAATTGAAGATTTTTTGGCTTTTTAGTATAAAAAATCCCAATTGGATAAAAAATAAAACTAATTCAAAAATATAAGGGAGCGTTTTTTGTGATAATTTCTTTAATTCGGGCGATTATTTTATACACACTTATTATTTTTGCTATACGATTGATGGGAAAACGGCAAATTGGTGAACTTCAACCCGGAGAACTCGCAATAACAATACTCATTTCCAACATAGCAGTCCTCCCAATTGAAAACATAGATGTTCCGCTGATTTTGGGCGCCGTTCCCATTCTGACGCTTGTTTGCTTCGAGTTGCTTCTTTCGATTTTGAGCATGAAGAGCAGCAAATTGAGAACAATTCTTTCCGGAAAGCCGATTTTTGTCATTGAAAATGGGAAAATAAATCAAAAGGCAATAAACTCCCTCAGGTTCACCATCGATGACCTGACTGAGGGCTTGAGAAGCTGTGAAGTTTTCGACATATCTCAAGTTGCATACGCTATCGTTGAAACTAACGGAACAATGAGCGTTGTCAAAAAATTTCAGTCTCAAAATGTGACGCCAAAAATGCTAAAATTAGAAGATCAGCAAACAATAATACCCATGGTCATAATTTCTGATGGAAAAGTTGTTGAAGACAATTTAAAGGAAATAGGTCTGACAAGCAAATGGCTGTTTGACAAACTAAAAAAAGAAAATTTAAACGCAGACAATATATTTATCATGACCGCGGACAACAATGAAAAAACATTCATCGCCCTAAAGGAGAATTCGAAATGAAAAGAATCATCACAGTGATAATTATTTTCGCGATTTTAATATTATCGAGTATATATTCAATATTATACACAAATGCAAAATGCAATGAAATAATCGAGTATGCAGAAAAAACTAAAAGTCTGATTGAAATTTGCGATATGGAAAATGCACAAAAAGAGCAGGAAAATCTTGAAAATATTTGGAACAATCATGAAAAAACCATGAAACTATATCTTCGAAGAACCAATTTGGATGAGATAGACCACGAAATGAGCGGACTATCAGAGCTTATAAAGCTTGAAGATCAAGCTGAATCCGGAAAGGCCCTGGATTTAATCATTCAATATTGCCATCAAATAATTGAGGATGAACAGCCAACTATATTTAATATATTATAAATATTCAAAGTTTTTTTAACTCATTCATAAATTCTTCAACAGATGAAAACTCATAATAAACAGAAGCAAACCGTATATATGCAACTATATCAATTTTTTTCAATTTTTTCATTGTTATTTCAGCAATTTTATTGGATGGAACTTCCTCAGCAAAAACACTCGCCAGCTCATTTTCAACCTCACAAACAACGTTTTTTAATATATTCAAATCAACCCGCCTTTTTCCAAACGCAATGATTAACCGATCAACCAGTTTATCCCTGTCAAACCTTTGCCGCGAGCCATCTTTCTTCATAACCAAAATTGGAATTGACTCAACAGCCTCATATGTTGTGAACCTGCCCGAACATTTCAAGCATTGCCTTCTGCGGCGGGTTGACCTTCCATCAGACGTTGACCGAGAATCTAAAACCCTGCTCTCCTTGCTTTTGCAATATGGACATAGCATAAAATACTCCCTAAGCATTAAAATATTGTGAGTATATCTGATTTTTTTAAATATATCAAACTTTATTCGAATCTTATATTTTCTAAAGAATTATCATATTTTAGATTAAATTAAATAATGTATTAAAGGCTTTACTGGAATTTAAACAGCATCGCAGCTCCAATCAATCCAGCGTCATTTCCCAACCTGGCTGATATAATTTTACAACGATTTCGAGAATTTCTCGCATAATCTTCTTTATCAAAAATTTCTTGAAGAGGCTCGATCAACAATTTTCCAACCATGCTGACCCCCCCCCCAATACACAAAACCTGCGGTTGAAATATATTGACAACATTAACAAGCCCTGCTGCAAGATCAGAAATAAACATTTCAACGACTTTTTTTGCGGCTTTGTCTCCTAAAGCGGCGCAATCAAAAACATTTTTTGCATTGATTTTGTGATTTTTGTTATAAATATCCCACATTTTGCTATCCCTAAAGCCATCCATAACCTCCATAGCAGTCCTGATAATGCCTGTCGCAGATGCATAGGTTTCAAAACAGCCAGCACGACCACAATTACAACGACGCCCGTCTTTTCTGAGCACAATGTGGCCAATTTCTCCGCCGTTAAAGTTAAAACCGTGATAAATCTTATTGTTCAGGATCACTCCCCCTCCAACGCCTGTTCCCAATGTTATGACGATAATGGTGTGGTATCCGCGGCCAGCTCCGCATATAAATTCTCCTAAAGCTGCGGCGTTTGCGTCATTGTCAATATAGACAGATTTTTTCAACCTGCTTCCCAGCATTTGTGCAATATGTACATTTTTATAGTTGAAATTACAAGAGTATTCAATAATTTTCGACCTGGTGTTTATAGTTCCGGGAATGCCGACTCCTATGCTTTGTATGTCGTTCATTGTCAGGCCGGATTTTTTCAAAGTTCGATGAACAAGATTTGCTATGTCATCAGACAAAACTTTGGGGGATTTAGGCAAATTAGTTTTGCAGCTGCACTTAGCGCGTATTTTAAAGTCCTCACCAACAACAGCAGAAACAACATTAGTTCCGCCCAAATCAATTCCAACGTAATATTTCATCAAAATATCCTCCAAAGTAAAAAACTAAAATCCAATTTTCTCCGCTTGAATCAAATTTTTCCCACAAATTACCATGCAATTTCCACAAAATTATCCCCCTAAAACTGAATTTGTTTAGCAAAATTGCCTAAACTGTTTAAAAAGACAAAATAAAAGACAACAGAAAGGGCAATTGTTAAAATGCACAACAACAAAGTTAAAATCAGCGGAATCAACACTTCTAGTTTAAAAGTCCTGACCGAAAAAGAAAAAAAATCTCTGCTGTTAAAAATAAAAAACAATGATAACCCCACGAAAGCGAGGGAAAAACTCATAAAAGGAAATCTAAAATTGGTCCTGAGCGTTGTTCAAAGA
Organism: Oscillospiraceae bacterium; assembly: GCA_902798675.1. Classification (GTDB taxonomy): domain Bacteria; phylum Bacillota; class Clostridia; order Oscillospirales; family Ruminococcaceae; genus RUG12519. The sequence continues at coordinate 1,413 of CADBXQ010000020.1, read as the reverse complement.
TTTTCAACACGCGGAGAAAACATGGACGACCTATTCCAGGTTGGATGCATCGGCCTAATAAAAGCCATAGATCGGTTTGACACAACACAAAACGTCAGATTTTCAACATACGCCGTTCCCATGATCCAAGGCGAATTGCGGCGATATCTTCGGGACTACTGCAGCGTTAAAGTTTCAAGATCCCTAAAAGACATAGCATATAAAGCGATGAAAATCAAGGAAGCCTTTATAAATAAAAACAACCGCGAACCGACTTTTGAGGAAATAACCAAACAACTCAAAGAATCCAGAAAAAACATACTCATGGCGCTAGAATCAGTTGTCGACCCTGTTTCGCTATATGAGCCAATATACTCCGACTCCCACGACACAATATATGTTATGGATCAAATCGGCAATCAATCCAACGAACAAAGCTGGCTGAACGAAATGCTGATCAAAAAAGCCATTTCGGACCTAACAGAACGTGAAAAAAAGATACTATCCTTGAGATTTATGGCTGGAAAGACGCAGGTTGAAGTCGCAAAAGAAATCGGAATCTCACAGGCCCAAGTCAGCAGACTTGAAAAAAACGCGCTAAATTCAATAAAATCCCAAGTCAACTAGAGAGTGCTTTTTAAATGGTTCAGCGCTCCGCCAGCCAGGATAATGTCGCGATCTCTGCCGTTAAGATTGTGTCTAACTTTGATTTTTATACCCGAAGTTTTATTTAGCAAAGAAATTTCAACTCCACTTTGAATGCAACTTCTCAAATCCAAAAATTCAAGCTCATCCCCTTGATTTATGCTGTTATAGTCGTCAAAATCAACAAAAGTCAGCGGCAATATGCCAGCGTTTATCAAATTCGCTTCGTGTATTCTGGCAAAACTTTTTGCTATGACAACCTTAACTCCCAAATACAGCGGAACAAGCGCCGCATGCTCACGCGAAGACCCCTGCCCATAGTTCACCCCTCCAACTATCACGCCATTTCCTGCTTTTTTTGCACGCTCCGGAAACGAAGGATCCAAAACTTCAAAACAAAACTGGGATAAATAAGGAATATTCGAACGATATGGCAAAATTTTCGAGCCAGCAGGCATAATATGATCTGTCGTTATGTTGTCATCAACCTTTAAAACAACCCTCGCTCTTAGGTCATCAGCAAGCTCATCCGAAACTGGAAAAGGCTTTATGTTTGGCCCTTTAAAAATTTCAAGCCTAGCAGATTCTTCAGCCTTTGCCGGCGGCTCAATCATGTTGTCATTAATGATGAAAAGCTCGGGCATCTTAAAGCCCATCCCCTCCCCCAGTTCAACCGGGCTTGAAAGGACGCCTTTGATCGCAGAATACACAGCAACCTCCGGAGAAACCAAATATATTTTAGCGTCTTTAGTTCCGCTCCGGCCAAGAAAATTTCGGTTAAAAGTCCTG
>CADBXQ010000019.1:3899-19473 GCA_902798675.1 Oscillospiraceae bacterium | reverse complement strand
TTTTGAAATTTCACGACAGTTTTCATTTTTGCAATCAATCAGACGCATTGGATTTTTTTCAAGCCGGTTTAGGCATGTTTCACACAAATTTTTTGAATGCTTTTGATAATATCCAACTAAATCTTTAATATACTTTTTTCGACATTTCAAACATCCGATTGAATTTATGTTTAAAGTCAGGTCAAAAACGTCAAGCTCCGCAAACAAACAGTCCGCCAGAGAGATGATTTCAGCATCTGCAATCGGGAAATTTGACCCAAAAAGCTCAGCGCCAAATTGATGAAATTCCTTCAGCCTTCCAGCTTGAGGGCGCTCATTCCTGAAGCAGCTGTCGAGATAGCAAAGTTTTAAAGGGAGAGGCTCATTAACAAGGCCCGACTCCAAAACAGCCCTAACAACCCCAGCTGTTCCCTCCGGTCGAAGTGACAAAGACCTCCCGCCTCGATCACAAAATGTGAACATTTCCTTTTGAACAACGTCGGTTGAATCGCCAACCAAACGTTCAAACAAATCGGTTTTTTCAAATGTTGGGGTTCGAATTTCCAAAAACCCAAAGCGCCTCGCGCAATTTAAAAGCTTTAATTCAACTCTTTGCAAAATTTCGACTTTGTCCGGCAAAATGTCCTGAGTTCCCCGGGGGGCTTTAAATTGACATTCCATAAAAAATTCCACTTCCCTTTTTTCACAATGTTTTTTTAGCCATAAAAGACAAACTGTGAAATAAAAATTCAAAACTATTGATTGCTTATTATTTGACGCCAATCCAAATCTCCGCGCTCAATTCCGCGGATCAAAATTTGGGCAGAGGCGATGTTTGTTGCAAACGGAACGTTATGCATATCGCAAAGTCTGAGCATTTCGACGTCGTTGACTTCTGTTTTGCGGAGAGCAAAAGGATCTCGAAAAAACAAAAGAGCGTCTATTTCTCCATATGTTATTCGTGAAGCAATTTGTTGGCCTCCTCCTTGCCTGCCGCTTAAAAATCTTGTCACGCGCAATCCGGTCGCAGCGGCAACAAGCCTCCCTGTTGTTTCCGTTGCGCAAAGCTTGTTTTGCGACAAAATTCCGCAATATGCATTACAAAATTGAACCATTAGTTCTTTTTTTGAGTCATGCGCAATCAAAGCAATAACCATAAATCATTTCTCCAAACAGCAAATTTTTGTCTATAATTTTTGTCTATATTAATATTTTTGTTTTTTTTCCAATCAATCGGTCGTGTATGGCGTCGAAAATTTTGTATGTGAGGGTTTGTTTTTTCAGATGTTTTCCCAAAAAATTTGAAAGCATTATAGACTCACAATACGGAATTATTCCCAAAAGCTGAAGACTCGTTTGGTCTATTATATAATCCACGTTTTCAACAAAGCCTTTTTTTAAAGCATTTGACGTCATTTTATTAACAATCAATCTCATCTCGGCTGATATTTTGCAGTCATTTCTTAAAAAATCAACAAACATCGAAGCGCTTCTGATGCAAACGGGGTCCGGCGTGACAACAATCAAAAATATATCTGATATGTTTTTGGTTTTGGCCGCCACAGCATATCCAGATGGAAGATCAAAAATTATGTTGTCATAAACATCCCCCAAACGCTTGCAAATTTCAAACAGGTCTTTGTTGCTTAAATTTTGTTTAAAGTTGGTTGATGCGGGCAAAAATTGAAGATTATCAAAATTTTCAACGATTTGGATAGCATCGACAAGTTCGCAATTTCCCGAAATAAAGTCCCCAATATCATAAACAACTTGGTCTATGTTTAAGATAATGTCCATGCCTCGAAACCCGCAATCAGTTTCGATAATTATGGTTCTTTCGCCGTGACCTGCCATAGATTTTGCAAGATGACAAGATATTGTTGATTTTCCAACTCCGCCTTTTCCTGAAGCAATTGAAAATATTTTTGCCATTTAAAACTCCTCGACCTTAAAACAAACATTTTGAAAAACTACTGAGCCCTTGACTGGTTTATTTGATTATATATCGCAACCAGTTGAGAAAAAAACGGCGTTGCATAGTCTCCGTCTTCGATTATCAGCCCCATGGCAATTTCTGGGTTGGACGCTGGATATATGCCAACGGCTGCGGCGTTAAACAGATCTTTGTGAGTGTCGGAATACTGGGGAGAACCTGATTTGCAGGCTATGTCAAGGCGAGACAAAGAATCAAACGTTTGGGCCATTTGCTTCATCCCTTCAATTGTTGTTTCCCACGCAACGTTTTCTTTGGAAAGCTCGCTGAGAATCTGGGGCTTGATTTCTGTTAGTGTTTCGCTGCCGTCATATTTATCAATGGATTTTAAAATGTGAGTTGCATATCGTGTTCCTTTGTTTGCAATTGTCATTTGGCAAATTGCCATTTGAAGCGGCGTGACATAAACTTCTGCCTGGCCAATTCCGGTTTGATAGGTATATCCAACGTAATATGGAGCGCCGAGATTTCGGTAATATTCAGGATTTGTCACTCGGCCGTCTGAATTATATAGCTCAAGCCCGGAATCGGTTGCAAAGCCAAACCTCGGAGCATATTCATCGATCAGATCAATTCCCATATATCTGGCAACGTTGTAAAAATAATGGTTGCAGGACCATTTTAAGGCTGTGTATAGGGTGGTTGGGCCATGGTGGCCGTTATGGTGTAGACAACCCATCTGTGTGTCCAAAAAAGGGTCAGAGCAATTAAAAACTGTTGATGGGTTTATGGTGTTTGTATATAGACCAGCTGCGGACATGAAGGTTTTGAAGGTTGATCCCGGGCGATATAGCTCGACCAATGCTCGGTTTTTCAGAGGAGAAACGCTTTGCGACTTTAGGGCATTATAGTTTTCGTTATATGTGTTTATGTCATAGTAGGGGTATGTCACCGCAGCGAGAACTTCTCCGGTTTTTATGTCTAAAACAACAAGCCCTGCGCCTTTGGAACGCGCCCGATCGTTGCTGTGAGCCTGTGTGTATGCTGCAAGGGCCTCCTGAAGAGCTTTTTGAAGCTCAAAGTCTATTGTCAGCTTAACGGTGTTTCCGGGTTTTGGCTCATCTCCTTCCTCATAGTATTGGTTGGATATATTCCCATCCGCATCTTTTTCAACCGTCAGCATTCCACTTTGCCCTCGAAGTTCATCTTCACAAAGGCTCTCGATCCCGCTTTTTCCAACAAAGTCACTCAACGCATAGTTTTTGCTTTTATATTTTTCAGCTTCTTCTGCATATATTGGGCCAACATTTCCAATAATATGCGGCGCGACATCTCCTGAAATATATTGCCTGGTTGAGGTTTCGGATATTGATATACCCTTGATTTTTCCTTTCATTTCGATGATTTTTCCAGCAAAGCTTGGATCTATTTTTTCAACCATGGCAAAATTTCCCGAATATGCAAAGTCTTTAACCAACATCATCGCCCGAACCATCGCTATTTCCCTGGTCTGCTTTTCATTATAACCCGAGATGTTATATTTTTCAACTATTAAATATATAGAATCTTTAGCGGTTGCATATTTTTGCTGGGAGAGGAGGCTTTTTAATTTGTTTGCTTCGTTTTGTCGATCCTTTTTAAACTCCAAGCGGCCAAGACGAGTTATTGGCGAGTTTTCTTCCCAGTTGACGCCGTTTTCATCAAGAATTTCAATCAAATTTAAAATGATTTGGTTTCCTTCTTGGTTTTTTTTGCGAATCGTTTCCTCGCTGTCGTTTAACTCGGGAAGCGGAAACTCCCTGTTTATGACAAGGCTCAAATTCAAAACATTTGTGACCAGTTTTTTCCCGTTCCTGTCAACAATTTCGCCCCTGGCGGCGGGGATTATTTGCTTGGTTTGATTTATGTTTGCTGCAAGTTTAGAATATTTATCCGCGTCAACTATTTGATATTTGACAAGCGTCATCGCCGCAACCGAAAAGCAAACAAAAAGCGATATGAAAAAAACAACAAGCCTTGCCAAGCCAGAATTTGAATCTTTTTTTTGATTTTTAGCCATTAATTTTTCGCCCCCAAACGTATATTTTAAAGCCCAGGTGAATATTCAACTGTTTTTTCTTTTTTGAATCGTTTAATTATAAATCCACACACAAAATACACAAAAGGAGTTATAAAAATCGTGTATGCAGCTGTTGGAAGAATGTGATATGTCCAAATGCTCCAAGAATTTTCAAAATCCCAAATCATATATCTGAAAACAAAATCAATAAAATAGTACACCATCATCGAAATTGAAGTTAGAAAAATCGAATTGATGGCGCTTGCGTGGGCAAAATAAAAGCAGATTAAAGAAGAAAACACGCAAACAGCAATTAATTATTTCTTCTAAATTGTTGTTTAAGATTCACATTTTTATGCAACTGCACATCAAAAGCGCGCCTTTATTGTGCGCTGTTTGTGGATGTTTTCAATGGCTTTGGGGTATTTTGGATCAGAAGAATGAATATGCAAAAAATCAACAAAGCCCATTTTTTGATCAACTTTCGCTTTTTGTTCATTCAAAATCCCCCCATATTCTTCAGCTTTTTTCGGGCAAAACCTGCTGGCCAGTGAATTTTTTAACAACGATCACGTCTTTAACAGAAACTATGTCTTCAGCAGGATCAACAACAGCATACGCCGACATTCCGTTGGAGCTAACCCTGATTTCCTTGACTTTCCCGATGATCAGGTTGGGAGGATATAGCCCGCCTCCGCCTGATGTTGAGATGATGTCTTCAGGCTCGAGGGCTGTTGACTTGTCTAGATGGAGCATAGCACACAAATTGTCTCCAATTAAGTCCGCTTGGCCGGAAACAATTCCAATTTCATTTTTCTCAAGACATGTTGCAGATATTTTAATGTTTAGGCCGAGAATTGTTGTGACTTTGCTATATGTTTGAGCAACATTTGTGACTATTCCAACCAGGCCGCGATTTGTTATCACTGGAGAGTTTTTCAAAACGCCATTTTGAGTTCCGACGTTGATCGTGAAGGTATATAGATCGTCGGGATCCCGCGCAACAACCCTCGCTGGCTCAATTTCAAAGCTTGGATTTGTTGATTTGATTCCGGAAGCATCTTTGAGCTGCTGGTTTTCAATTTTGATTTGTTCATATTCAACAAGCTTTTTTTGAAGATTTGCAATTTCATCCTTTAAGAGAACATTTTCTTCTTTATATTTGATTCCTTGAAAAACCTGGTCAAAAAAGCCGGAAACCGAATCATTCGCCGTTGTTGCAAGATCTGTGAATGGTTTTGTGATGGTTCCAAGGATCTGCTCCGGAGCAAGCAAATTTCCAGTTGACGCTTCAAAAACTATCAAACCAACCAAAGATCCCATGACAACGAGTAATATTTTAAAAAATCCACTTTTAAAAAAATCCTGCAAAATTCGGGCCTCCTTAATCTAGATCAAAATTGGTTTAATAACATCCGCAAACGCCAATCAACGAGACGGATTATACAATGAGTAAAACAATATTTAGTCTGTTAAAACATCTCGCAGCCGATCGATGTCTTCAAGGACCATCCCCGTTCCGTCAACAACACAATCCAAAGGATTTTCCGCAACATTAACCGGCATTCCAGTTTCTTGGTTGATCAATTTATCAAGCCCTCGCAGCAAAGCTCCCCCTCCAGTTAGGGTTATTCCTTGTTCGATTATGTCTGCGGCAAGCTCTGGAGGAGTCTTTTCCAGGGTTATATGGACAGCATCCAAAACGCTTTCAATTGATTCTTTAAACGCCTCTCGGATTTCGTCGGATGAAATTTCAATGTTTTCAGGAAGCCCATTCAGCAAATTTCGGCCCTTAATGCTCATGGTTTCTTCAACTTCAAACGGATACGCTGAGCCGATCTGAAGTTTTATTGTTTCAGCTGTTCTTTCTCCAATCAGAAGATTATATTTCTTCTTTATGTAGCTTATTATAGCAGCATCAAACTCATCCCCCCCAACTCTGACAGATTTTGCAGCAACTATTCCGCCCAAAGAAATGACAGCAACTTCTGAAGTCCCGCCGCCGATGTCAACAACCATGCTTCCGGTTGGCTCAGCAACAGGAAGCCCAGCACCAATCGCTGCAGCCATAGGCTCTTCGATAATGTAAACTTTTTTAGCTCCTGCTCGCTCGGTTGCTTCTTTAACTGCGCGCCGCTCAACAGCTGTCACGCCAGATGGAATGCAAATTATTATTCGCGGCTTTAAAATAACCCTTCTGTTTAGCGCTTTTTTAATAAATTGCTGAAGCATGGCGGTTGTTATGTCAAAATCAGCAATAACGCCGTCTTTTAAAGGCCGAACCGCAGTTATCGAACCTGGCGTCCTTCCAATAACGTCTTTTGCCTCTTGGCCAACGCTTTTGACTATGTCTGTCCTAGTGTCGACAGCAACAACGGACGGCTCGCGAATGATGATGCCCTTGCCCTTCATAAAAATCAAAGTGTTTGCTGTCCCTAAATCAATTCCCAAATCTCTTGAAAAACCCATTAAAAAATCCTGCCTCTCTAAAAATTTCAATTAATTATATTTGCATAAGCTAGACTTCGCTCATATGGTAATGTTATAATAACAAGCCAAAAAACATTATAAACATTATAATATATTATAACATATTTCTCAATGGTTTTATACATATTTTACAGTTTTCCCATATTTGGAAGCTTTATTTTCGTCATTATTGTCATATCTCACAAAATTTCAGTCAAAATTTTTTAAACAAAGCAAATATTTTTTGACTTTTTTAAATTTAAGCGCCCAAAGCCATGTTATCAAAACTTCTGGCTAGAATCCTCTATAGTATAGCCCTCGAGTATAGTTAGCATCCGGTTTTGCGTTTTGTATAAAATTTTGCGCCATGGTTTTGGCCTGGTTTTTAGTTTCAATTGTGAATTTTAAAACTTCAAAATCAACATTTTCAAGCTCCTTCCGTCGATCCGCCATCCACAAAACATCTGAATTAAATATGGTGGCGTGATACTTATTTTGACACCTGACCGGAAAAAGTTTTCCTTTGCGGTCTTTTAAGCATGAATTATTGCCGCACTCTTTGCAGCTTTTGTTTATCGGACAATTTCTTGAAACCATGAGAGGGAGCCTTCCAAAAACAACTGCGCCCAGCGGAATTTTTTTAGCAATTTTTGAAATTGTTTTAAGGCAGCACTCCGCAGAAACGATAAAGTCACAAAATCCGATTTTCTCCAAAACCTCAACGCTTTGATTGTTTGCAATGTTAAGCCCCAGGCCGGCGTGGATTGAAAAGCCTTCCAGGAGCGGAATTTGCCCCAAATTTTGAATTGTTGCATGCAAAACCCCCATTTTTTTAATTTTGTTGATTTTTTGGATAATATTCGACTCATTTTCAAAACTAGCTTGAGGCATGAGAATTCCGATTTTGTCAACTATTGGCAGGATTTCCCGCTGATTGCCTAAAATCTCATCCATATTTAAACTTATTAGCTCAAAACAATCTTCGCAAACAACCTGCTGAATTTTTTCGCATTCAGCTCGCAGTCGCCGTCCCTGCCCGCCTTTTGGGGCTTTGAGGCTTTCTCTTTTAAAACAAAAATCAAAGGCAAATCTTCGGAGACTTGTTGGAGGCGCGCAAAACTCAGCTCGTTTTTGAGCCAAAGCCAAAACTGCGCGCTTTTTGAGCTTGTTTATCTGCGAATTTGAAACATATAGACCGCCATCACAGAATAATTCGAATTTTTTTAGTTTATATATCGTCTGGCCAAGTTTTTCAAAACATTTGCGAACCTCGTTTTCATTTAAAGCCCTGGTTTTTGCTTTTTCAGGGAGATCTCCGATGATTTTAACTTCAAAGCTCGAGTCGCGCAGCTTCAAAACAACAGGCTGATTTTTTTTAATTGTTAGGCAAACATCAACATAAAATTTTTGAAGCGGAATGCGATATAGCTGCCTAATTTTAGAATATATTCCTTCTTCAGGGGAGTCTTTTCTAGACCTGACTCCAAACATTTTTCGCCCCATGTCATTTTCAATATAACCATTTGTGAAACCTTCGCGAGAAAAGACTTTTAGTAATATATCTTTGTCATATGGCTTTGCATCCAAAGCTTTTCTATATTCCATAGTTGCGGCGGCGACATATTCCGGACGTTTCATTCTTCCTTCAATTTTAAACGAACAAACGCCGACTTCTTTCAATTTTTGAATCCAATCTATGCAGCACAAGTCTTTTAAAGACAAATCTGGTCGAGGCGGCTTTGAAACAGAAAATGGAAGCCGACAAGGCTGGGCGCAGTTTCCTCTGTTTGCGCTTCTTCCCCCAAGCATCGCGCTCATAAAACATTGCCCCGAAAAGCAAAAGCAAAGGGCCCCATGGACAAAAACTTCAATTTCAATTCCTTCTTTGCAAACCTCAGATATTTCGCAAAAAGTCATTTCTCTTGAAAGAATCGCCCTCGAAACGCCAAGTTTTTTCAAAAACCTGACCCCAGCCAGGGAGTTGATTCCCATTTGAGTTGAAGCGTGGATCCTAAAATTTGGAGCAACCCGCTTTACAAGGTTTAAAACCCCAAGATCCTGAACAATCACAGCATCAACGCCGAACTTTTGCAAGATTGGAAGCAAATTTTCGAGTTTTTCAAGCTCTTTGTCGATTAAAACAGTGTTTAAAGTCAGATAGGCTTTTGCTCCGAAGCTGTGGCAAAACTGGACAACTTTTTCAATTTCATCAAGTTCAAAGTTTTGAGCATTTTGCCGTGCATTAAATTTTTTCAGCCCAAAATAAACCGCGTCCGCTCCAGAATATATTGCGGCTTTTAGTTTTTCAAAACTCCCCGCAGGAGCAAGCAATTCAGTCATATTTTTTACTACTATACTTTCTGTTTTTTCAAATTATTGAGCTTTTAAGTCTATATATATCTATTTCCGCCTGCAACTTTTTATTTTTGTCGACGGCCTCTTCAAGCTGTTTTGAGAGGGAAGCAACTTTTGATTTGAGTTCTCGCGATTCATCCGCGCTCAGTTTTGTTTGATTTCGCATGCTGTCTATGGTTTTTGCCATTTTGACGTTTTCGCTGGCTGATTCAAGCGAAACCAAAACCGCCGCGTCCAGCAAAGAAATCCCCTCGTCATTTCCGAATATTTCTTGATATTTTTTATCAACAACTCTCGCAACTCCCATAATAAATTCCGAAGATTCATCAGATTCCAAAGTGTATTTTTTATTGCATATGTAGACATCTGTTTTATTTTTAGACATATATATCCCCCAAAATCCGTTATATTAAGTTCACACACAAACTCACTTCTATAGATTATACACCAAACATTTTAAAATTAAAAGCCCTATTTTGGCAAAAATTAAATTTTTTATTTATTTTTTAATTTTGGGGTCATACATTCAGCCAATTTCGCAGGTTTTGCATGAGGCAGTGGGGAGTTTGGGTTAGATTTGTCCCCTCAACTTCCCCTGCTTAAAGCATCCAGCTCTTTAATTAAAAGCCCAACAAATCAAGCCGCCCTCAAATTCGTTCCAAAAAACCATGCAAAAACCAAGAGGGCGCCGCCGGCTCACAACCGACTTGGATATTAAACCTTGCTTGAGCTCAAGTCCCTTGGAAAGCATCCGTGACAAGCGATAGGTTGGCGTCCTTGAGAGAACAAATCTAACCCAACAAAATAATACAATTAGTTTTTGTAGTTTAATTTAAATTATAACCCAGCGTAAGCCAAAACATGCATTTATAATTTTTATTTGAAATGGGGTTGACAAAATTGTTTTTGTGTGTTATAATTACATTTACACGAGGGAGGAATTTGTATGAGTGCTTTTCTTTCGAATATTGTTGAAATTTGTGTGAGCTATTATAGATAGCCTTATATTTACGATATGTGTGTTTTGGGCTGTCGTAGATATAGGGCTTGGTCTTGCGCCAAATATCTATGATGGCTCTTTATTTTTTGTTTTTTGGAGCCAGCTTGAGTTTAGGTTGGCTCCAATTTGATTTTTTAAAGGGGAGGAATGCTCTGTGCTGATTTTGAAATACACCAAGTGGGATGATCGATATTTTATAAATATATGACATTAGCATGATTAATTTAGATTTGAGGTGAAAAAATTGAGAATAAACATAAAACTTCTGCTTTTAATTATCAGCCCAATTGTTATTATATCCATGGTTTTAACCGGCAGCGGAAACAATTCGGGCAAAATAAAAATTGGAATATTACAATTAGTTGAACATGACGCTCTAGACCAGGCGAGGAAAGGATTTGTTGACGGGCTTGAGGAACTGGGCCTGGTTGATGGCAAAAACATAGAGATAGACTATGAAAATGCGCAAGGGGAACAATCCAACTGCTGTTTGCTGAGTAATAAATTGATAAATAAAAAATCAGATTTAATTTTGGCGATTGCGACTCCGGCTGCCCAAGCGATTGCTAACGCAACCAAAAACATTCCCATTCTTGTCACAGCAATCACATCCCCAGAAGCTGCGGGCCTGGTTGAATCTAACGAAAATCCCAACTCAAACGTTTCAGGGACATCAGATCTGGCTCCTGTTAAAAAGCAAATAGCTTTGATCAAAAATTTAAAACCATCTGTTAAAAAAATAGGCATTTTGTTTTGCTCAAATGAAGCAAACTCCAAGTATCAAGCAAATCTTGCTGTTAAAGAAATTGAAAAATTAGGACTCAAATCACAAATTTTCACAGTTTCTCAATCATCCGAAGTCGCGCAAGTTGTCCAAAGCATGGTTTCAAGTGTTGACGCGATATACACCCCAACCGACAATATGATGGCCTCAACCATGCCAACCATTTCCGCAATTGCAACCTCCCAAAACATCCCCGTTGTCTGCGGTGAAACGAATGTTGTTTGTAAAGGAGCTGTCGGAACATATGGCATGGATTACTATAAGCTGGGGAAATTGGCGGCAAGGCAAGCCTTTGAAATCCTGATTAATGGCAAAGACACGAAAAACATGCCTATAGAATATTTGCAAGACAACGAATTAACTCTAAATAGTGATATTATAGACACTTTAGAGATAAAAATTCCAGATAATCTAAAAAATATATCGAACTTCGTTAAAACACAATAATGTAAAGGAGAAATTGACATGGAAGGATTTTTAACAACAATTGGAGCGACCTCGCAAGGGATGATTTGGGGCGTTATGGTTGTTGGACTATATATAACCTTTAAAATTTTGGATTTTGCCGACCTAACTGTTGATGGAAGCTTGGCATTGGGAGGAAGCGTCAGCGCAGTTTTAATATATTCGGGATTAAACCCTGTTTTGAGCCTTGCTGTCGCAACATTAATCGGCGCACTCGCTGGATGCGCAACTGGCATATTGCACAAAAAATTAAAAATTCCTGGCATATTATCTGGCATTTTAACCATGACAGCCCTGTATTCCATCAACATCAAAATCATGGGCAAGGCCAACACTCCCCTTCTCGGAAAAAAAACCGTCTTTACATATTTTGACGAATTGTTTAGCGGATTTGGCTCGAATTCAAGGCTTGTTTCGGAGGCTATTTTGGGGGCTTTGATATGCATGGTTGTTATCGCGGTCATGTATTGGTTTTTTGGAACGGAAATAGGATATGCGATCAGGGCGACGGGCAGCAACAAAAACATGGTCTGCGCCATGGGAATCAATGTTGGAATCATGCAGATTATTGCACTTTCTCTGAGCAATGGGCTTGTTGCTTTTTCGGGCGCGCTGGTTTCCCAAAGCCAAGGGTATGCTGACATTAACATGGGCGTTGGAACGCTGGTTTGCGGCCTGGCAGCGATAATAATTGGTGAAACTTTTGTTAAAGATGATTGTAATTTTGCGATTAAGTTGATTTTTGCTGTTGTTGGGTCAATAATATATAGGCTTTTTATTGCGCTTGCCCTTCAGATTGGCATGAACCCAAGTGACTTGAAACTGTTAACAGCAATCATTGTTGCGGCCGCGCTGAGTGTTCCTAAATTCATAACAAAAAAGGGGGAATTGCAGTGCTAAAATTAATAAATATATCAAAAGCATTTAATAAAAACACAGTTAATCAGAAAATTATATTCGAGAATTTTAATTTTTCGATTGCCAGAGGAGAATTTGTCGTCATAATCGGCTCTAACGGCTCAGGAAAGTCAACCTTGATGAACCTGATTTCAGGCAAGCTCACCGCAGACGAAGGCAGCATTAAAATTGATGGCGTCGACGTTTCAAACCAGCCAGAATATATTCGCGCAAAGCAGGTTGGCAGGGTTTTTCAGGATCCGCTCATGGGAACAGCTTCAAATATGAGGATATATGAAAACCTCGCCATGGCAAGCAGGAAAGGCAAAAAGCTCGGGTTAAAGTGGTGTATATCTAAAACCGATATTGAAAAATATAAGAATATTGTTGAAAATTTAGGACTGGGATTGGAAAACAGTTTAAATTCAAAGGTTGGGCTTTTGTCTGGAGGGCAGCGGCAGGCTTTAACTCTTCTGATGGCGACGATTCAAAAGCCAAAGATTCTCCTTCTGGATGAACACACTTCCGCGCTGGATCCAAAAACGGCAAGCTTAGTTTTGACACACACAAAAAAGATTGTTGAGGAAAATAATTTAACAACGCTGATGATAACCCACAATATGAATGATGCAATAAATTTTGGAACACGTTTGGTGATGATATCTGGTGGCAAGGTGATATTCGAGGCCAGCGGCAAGGAAAAAGAAAATCTGACAGCCGAAATCTTATTTAAAAAATTTTCTGATATTGAGCATTGCCTATAAACTATATCATATTATGTATATATTAAAATAAGAGAGTGATATATTTTTGACACGGAGTTGTGTTTGGATTTATATCGCTCTTTTAATTTATATTCAATTTTATGCATTAATATATGATATATATTCAAAATTTTCAGTCAATATTTTTTCGTCATATTGCACAATATTTGATTTGAAATTCTGTAAATTATTGCTCTTGACAAAAATACACTATAGGTATAGAATATATTTAGTTATATTATATATTTATTATTTTGATAAAGTATAGTGTGACTAAATTGTAAATATATTACAAAATTAAGGTGGGTGTTATTTATGAAAAACTCAAATTTAAAAGCTAAAAATATTTGTTTTTTTAAAAAAATTTTAGCAATATTTTTAGTTATGATGCTTATGACTGCGGGATTTTTGCAGGTTTGCGCACAAGCAACCTCTCAGGGGGAGGAAAATTTTTGCATTGATTGGATTGAAAATCTTCCAACAAATGATGAATTTCTGAATGAAGTCAAACGTTTGCCGCAAATTGATGAATTGAATGAATGTCGAAAAATTTCAAATGGCTTCAGAAATAAACAAAATGGAGAAAAATATATCAATGACAAAAAATGTTATGCGGCAATAAAGGAAACTGTCGAAAAATTGAAATCTAAAGTTAAAGAAAGAACCGCTCCAGCAGGACAGTCCGAAGCTGACATGGGCAAAGGGAAAAAGTATAGCAAATATTCAGATATGCCTGAAAAAATGCGTCTGGCTAAGGCTATATATCGCTGGGTTGCAAAAAACATACACTTTAGTTCGGGCGGATTTAGCATGTATAACTATCAAACAAGCCTTGATCCACAGGATGCGTTTTTCGTTTTTGCGACAAGAAGGGCGGTTTGCGAAGGATTTTCAAGGCTGACGCAGCTCATGATGAATATGGCAGACATACCGTGATGGGCAAGGGCGAAAATAGCGGACATGCCTTCAACGCGGTCTATCTCGAGGATGGAAGCACAGAGAGGAAGGGATGGACCCTCATCGACACAACCTGGGGAGCATCGTCAGGATTTGGGCATAGCCTCGACCCGCTCAAAAATGCGAATGAGTTGATATTTACAGCAAGTCAAAAACGCCAAAACAAAGTTTCCTGTGTTACTGGCCGCTTTAAAAACAATCGCGGTAATAATTTAAATAAAAATCGCAAAAACACAAGATATACAAATATTAAAAACAAAGTTAAAAAATTTGTAACTGTATACCCTTCAAAACAAAAGTACATAACAAGCATAAAAAATTTCCACCTATCACCAAACAAACCATTAAATCTAGATACTACTCAAAGATATTTTCCGGCATTTTATTATAAAGGAATATCTTTTAAAGATGCTAATCGAATGATTGTTAGACAGTCTTTTCATAAAATAGCTGGCATTGACGGAATTTCTCTTGATTGGTCGAAAAAAGTCAACTTCCCTGCTCTTGATTGCTCAACGCACGAAGGAAGTGCAAAAATAGAAATCAGCGCTTGGCCCTCTTTGAGCGAAGCCGAAAAAGATAACTACTATATCCCGGAATTCTTGATTAAATATGACCTTCCAATTGAAATTCCGTGTGATGTCAGGCGGCTGATTTTGAAGGGCGATGAGATAATAGACATCTCAGGCGCTGTTAACCTGCGGTATATAGACACGACTAATTCGAAAAAATATGACTTTGAGAATGGAATTTTATATGAAAAAGTTGGCGGAAAAAGAGGAAGAGAAGTTTCAAAACTTTACGCGGCAAACCAGCCATATGGATTGATAATTTAACGGGTGAATTTTTTAAAACAAAAGAGACAGGAAGTAAAGTGGATTTTGTCCGGGGATGCTTTAGGGCGTCGTCGGGCATTCTTATGAACTTAGCAATATATTTTTGACTTTCACCCCGCGCTTTTAATAAGTTTCCTGAGTTGAAGTCTTTCTTTGGCGGGAAGCAGATCTATCACGTCGTCTTTTAAAAGCGGTTTAACAGCAAAAAGCATTGGAGGCGTTCCAAATAACTTAAAATATTTCATAAAAAGCATGAGAAAATTCACAACAGCTTTTTTATTTTTAGCACTAAAATCAATGTGTTTCATTATATATTTATAGACACTTGTGTGATCTTTTTGTTGTTTTTCTATATTTTTACCAACTATCTCACAAATTGAATTTTTCTTGGAATATCGTTGATAGATATATAGATTTTCTGAGATTGTTGCAACTTTTTGTGCAATCAAATTGCATATAATGCTAAATGAAGTGTCTGTTCTGGAAAAGGCGGATTCGTCAAACTTTAAATTGTTATCTTTTAAAAATTTTGTTTTCCAGATGCCATTCCAAATAACCAAACTATGGGATGAGTCAACATTATAATCTTCGCCCCAAATCACATTATCTTTTAAGCGGCAAAAATTAGAACCACATCTGACAATATCCGCATCAAACTCTTTAGCTTTAGCATAACATTTTTCCGACATGGTTTGAAGTATTTTGTCATCCGAGTCTAAAAACTGTATATATTCACCTTTTGCAAGGGTCATTCCTTTGTTTCGCGCAACCGCGCATCCACCGTTTTCTTGATGGACAATCACAAATCTTGGGTCGATTTTTGCATATTCATCTAGGATTTTCCCACTTCCATCAGTCGATCCATCATCAACGCAGATGATTTCAATATCCTTTAAAGTTTGATTTTTAGCGCTTTCCAAGCAATTTATAAGCAAACTTTTGGGAGTGTTGTATACCGGAATTACTATCGAAACTTTTGGATCAGTTGCAAAAACTTCAAACGAAATTGCTTGCAAAAACAAAATCACATTTAGCATTATCGATATTGCTTTTTGAAAATAATTTAAAATTAGCTT